>NZ_CBAROL010000002.1:0-165262 GCF_964779595.1 Methyloglobulus sp. | reverse complement strand
TCCAATTCCTCCAAGGCTTCGTGGTGTTTGACAAGGGCATCGCTTAAACTGGTTTGGGCTAGGTTCTTCCAGGACATAGGCTATTGCTCGAACTTGAATAAAGGCTTATTTTACCCATTTTGGGGCTTGAGGTCGTGCAAAGGTCTCTGCAGTTGTGTCATTCGTCGATGTGGGTTTGACATTAATCGCTTAGTGATTTGCTTTTTTGGTTAAGGTAGGATATTCACATTGTCCTGAATTGAATCTGAACGGCGTGTAAAGATTCCTTGCCCGTTTATTTTGTAACTAGACTTATTTTATTACAAAGAGTTTCTGCAATAGTTTATTTATACTTGGGATAACCAACGAGTCTTAACGCAGTTTAAACCAATGTCATCCTACTTAACCTATACACCGATAAATACCGACGTTTTCCCAGACAGCTACGTGACGGCGAGAGAACGCTTGCTATGTCTAGCAGAACTGCCCGTCTATGCCCAAATCCAACATAAGACTTATCCTTGTCCCGGTAAGGCACCGGACGGAGAGCCGTTAGTGACCGATACCCTGTGGTTAGGGAATGAAAATGCGGGCAAGGTTTTAGTGTTACTAGCCGGGGTCCACGGCGTTGAAGGCTTTGTCGGCAGCGCAGTTGAGCTTGACCACATCGGCTTGATTACCAGCGGGCAGCTTGCAATACCGGAAGATACCGCCGTCTTGGCCGTCCATGCCTTGACTCCCTGGGGTTATGCTTGGCTGCGCCGGTGCGATGAAGACGGTGTAGACCTGAACCGCAATGCGGTGGATTTCTCTAAACCCTTGCCCGAAAACCCAGGTTACGAATTCCTGATGAATGCCCTGTTTTCAGCCGACCAGGATCAGAGAAAAACGGCTTTTGCCGAATACGAAAGGCAACAGGGCAGAAGTGCACTCGAAATGGCGATCAGCGGAGGACAGTACACTGACTCAACAGAGCCTTTCTATGGCGGCACGAAACCCGCACATGGTCGATTAGTGACCGAAGACCTTATACGGCAATACAACCTACACGAACGCGATCTGGCAGTAATAGACTTGCACAGCGGCCTTGGGCCTTACGGTTATGGGGAAATCATCTGCGACCATCATCCAGCCAGTTCCGGCGTACAAGTTGCCCACGATTGGTATGGCGACTCGGTGACTTTACCCGCATTAGGCACATCCAGTTCCGTCCCTAAAACCGGGTTAATGGATTATGTCTGGCACGACATCATGAACGGGCGGAGTTGCCATGTCACGCTGGAATTTGGTACTTTCGCAACCGACCAGCTATTTGAAGTGCTGTTAAAAGACCATCAACTTTGGGCGCAACCGGACAATATTTCTGCCCGATTGGAACATAGCAAATTCATGCGCCAGCATTTTTGCCCTAATGATGAAGCCTGGAAAGCAATGGTCTTGTTCCGCGCCAGACAAGTGATTTCGCAAGCCTTACAAGGATTGTCCGCTTGATGAGTGGTCTGATGGACAAGGAAAACACCCTAATTCGCCCTGCCCAACCAGGCGATCTTGATGAATTGGTTGAACTGGAAAATACCAGCTTTGACACTGATAAATTAAGCCGACGCAGTTTCCGGCACTGGATAACGGCAGAGCACCGAGCTTTATTGGTGGCAGAAATCGCCGACGCGGTTATCGCTTATATCCTTATCATTTACCATCCCGGTACAAGACTGGCGCGTATTTATTCGCTTGCCGTAGCCCATCAACATCGGGGTGCCGGTATAGCCAAGCAGCTTATTCTCGCAGGTGAGCAAGCTGCACATGATGATGGTAGGCTGTATCTACGGTTGGAAGTCAGCGTCGATAACACCCCGGCAATCAGGCTTTACGAATCGTTAGGTTATCAAAAATTCGGCATCTACCGGGATTATTACCAAGACCACAAAGATGCGCTACGCTACCAGAAACGTATCCGCCACTATAGCGACACCTTACAGCACCGCTCCGTACACTGGCTCAAACAAACCACTCACTTCACTTGTGGCCCTGCTGCGCTGATGATGGCAATGCACGGGCTGAACCGCGCTTACCAACCTTCACAGGAAGAAGAAATCAATATCTGGCGGGAAGCCACGACCATCTTCATGACTTCAGGGCATGGCGGCTGCCATCCGATAGGTTTGGCTCTGGCGGCAAAACGGCGCAACTTCGGCGTGGAAGTCTGGATCAACCAAACCGGCACCTTATTCATAGACGGCGTACGCAATGAGGACAAAAAACAGATAGTCGATCTGGTGGATAACGGCTTCAAACGCCAAGCAACCGAGCAAGGCATCCAGATACACACCGCCAACATCACCCAAAATGAACTCATCAGCGCATTCAAGGCCGGGGCTATCCCACTGATATTGATTAGCACCTTCCTGATGGACAGGAAGAAAGCGCCACATTGGGTAGTGATGAGCGGTTTTGACGACGATTGCCTGTACATGCACGACTCCGACCCCGACGAACGCCGCCAAAGCGAACTCGATTGCCAGTTTATCCCCATCGCACGGGAAGATTTCGACCGGATGTCATCCTTCGGTAAAAACCGCTTACGGACGGCGGTGATTATTTGGCCGGGTTCATAAGCGAATCTCTAATAATTCACCAGCGATTGTTGGATGCTTAAGGATAGTATGGTGAATCAAAACCATACTAAAATCCTCAATGTTTAGATAGCATTGACGAATCACCGAAAATATAGATACCAACATGTAACACGCACGGAATTGAAGAATTTAATTTTTTCTTGACTTTGGCAATCCAGCTTGTTATGAATGACAGGGTTTTAAGCAACATAATAACTATAAATAATTACGTGGGGGCTTGCTGTGGTTTCAAACAATAGTACCGGTATAAGCGATCTGTCAGCTAAGTTAAATAGGCTTGAAGATCAAGTCGCTAAGTTAACTGTACAAATTAAAACGAATAAACAAACGATTAGTGAATTAAAACTTCACATCTCCCAACGTGATACGCAGATTCAAGAGATGGAGTTGAAACTCGGTTACGCCCAGCAGTCCCTGCTGGAGAAAGCAGTCAATAAAATCGAGCAATGTCGAGTTCAACTAAAAACGGGTATGGATGAGAAGGTTATTAATCCAACGGTCAGTCAAATTCAGCAACATATCAAATCAGCTCAGGAATTGGTTGATGAAGCTAAAGCAGTAATCATCGAAAAAAAGGCGTTTATTGATGGTCGCATTCTGTTCGCCCGTGACAAGGTAGTGCAATGTCCTGAACAAGCAAAATCGTATGTTGAAAAATCTGTTATTGCACCAGCCAAGGCCCTGTATAACCAAACCTTGGAATCCATCGGTAGCCAGGTAAAAACAACGCGTAATTTAGTCGAGAATAAGGCTATTTATCCAGGTAAGGTGTTGTTTGATGAGATTGTCACCACGGCGCAAAGTTTGCCAGACAAATTTATAAGTCTACTACAGACACAAGTCATTGAGCCTATTGCCCAGGCAAATAAGCAAGCTTCCTCCGCCGCCAATTCCATTTACCCAGATACTATTGATTTTATAAGTAAAAAAACAGGTCGTTTTGGCGACATCTTCCATCAAGCCTTATCAGAAATTGCTAATCAGGTAAAAAAATCGCCGTTCTGGGATGGAAAAGACAGATTAAAAGCCAGCTCGTAACGGGTTGAATTATCTATAGTTTAGGCATTAAGGTGTAAATAATTCCCTCTCCATCTGGGAGAGGGAGTGCAGTGATTTTGTAGGCTACTCTCTAACAGGTCTTTTTTCCAGTTTTCTTTGCAATGTGCGTCGGTGCATATTTAATGCCCTGGCTGCTGCGGAAATATTGCCGTCATAGTGCATCAGTATTTTTTGCAGATGTTCCCACTCCATCCGTTTTGCTGACGGCGGATTCTTGTTAATTGAAACCCCAGCATCACCTTCATTTTTGTTGAGGGCATTAACGATTTCGTCGGCATTAGTGGGTTTGGTCAGGTAATGGATTGCCCCCAGTTTGATGGCTTCGACCGCCGTAGCAATACTGGCAAAGCCAGTCAACATTACGCAAGCCGTGTTCGCATCCAAAGTAATCAACTTTTTAACCAATTCAAGCCCTGATTCATGACCAATCCGTAAATCAATCACCGCATATTCAGGCAAATATTGCTCAGCTAATGCCATGCCTTTTTCGAGATTGTGAGCAACCAACACCTCGAAATCCCGTCTTTCCAATGCCGCTTTCAATACCTTACAGAAGACCTTATCATCATCTACCAGTAACAATATCGGTTGATCTGATAATTCAGTACTCATCTTCATTCTCCTTGTTAATCAACAATGGCAGGTTTATTTCCACGTTCGCGCCGCCTGTTTCCATATTGCTGAGTTCAATTTTTCCGCCCAAGCGATGGATGGTGGAATAAGTCAGAAACAAGCCCACCCCTAGGCCTTTATTTTTGCTGCTTACCGGTTGTTTACCTATTAAATCAACTATTTCAGCAGGAAAGCCAGGGCCATAATCCCTAATTTTAAGCGTTAATTCTGCCATACTCCAAAACGCATGAAATTCGATGCCTCGCTCAGGATCAGTAGCCTCAACAGCGTTATTTAAAATATTAATGAGCGCATGAGTTAATGTGCGTTCGGCAATAATGTTGGCATAAGCCTCAACAGTAGGATCAATAAAAAATTGTAATTTTGCTATCGGTTTGTGAGTGCGCCATTGGTATAGCACGTCGTCCAGGTAGTTACTTAGCAACATGACTTTCCCTGATTCAGCACGCATCTCGCCGGCGGATGCCGACATCAGCGACAAAGCGTCCTTGCAGCGGTTAATCTGGTTTTTCATAATCTCCATTTTTTCATTGAATTCTGGAAAATGCCGAACCGGATAATCCTGGATCAGATCGTGTACCACAATAGCCATAGTTCCTAGTGGTGTTCCCATATCATGCGCGGCACTGGCAGCGAGGGTTCCTAAAGCCACGACCCGTTCGTCTCTAAGCGCATTTTCACGGGCTACAGCAAGGCTACGCTCTTGATTTTTTAGGGTTTTTGCTAATTCCGTTACAAAAAATGCCACTAATCCTGCACTAAATACAAAGCCAAACCACATGCCAAACATGTGCAGATTATAATAATGGTTGTCGCTTAACTCATGCGCTTTCTGCAACAACTTATCGTTTGTCATAGTCATGCTGTGGTGCATCATGCCCGAATCCGGCATGTGTGGCTCTATGGAAGGTAATGGCACGTTAAAGGCAATGAGTATGGAATACATGGACGTGGTTAAAATCACCATATACCAGGCATACGATTGGGGCAGCATGATTGCCGTGATAATCAAGGGTAGCAAAAAAACCCAGGTAATCGGGTTAGATGCACCTCCGGTAAGGTATAGCAAGGCCGCAATAGAAATGACATCAATACAAATCTGCGAAAATATCTCCAGCTCGGTAACTGGATCGTCGGTCTGCAAGCGCATCGAGGTATACGCGTTAAACGCGATAATGGCGACGACAACCAGCCATAGCTGCTGCTCAGGTATTTCGATATTTAGCCCGTAAACAAACATCACGATCAAAAAACCTTCACCCAAGATCATCATATTTCTAAGGATGAACAACCATTTTAGGTTTTGGAGAGCAGAAATTTCAGATTTTGGTAATACGTATGACAGCATGTTAATTAACGGTGGTAATAAGTAAAATGAGGGTAATAAGGCAGATAATAGCTACTAAGTGATAGCTATGAAGGGCGATCCATCGGCGTTGGGACAGCTTTTCGAGCTAGTTTAAACGCATCAAAACCTCGTTTTTTACGATTAATGCGGTTTTTTGGCTTCTAAAAGCCACAGAAAAATCTCATCGGTTTTGTTTTAGTGGACTATTTTAGTGCTAAAAAATATATATTATCTATATAAATCATATCATTATAGTGCATTTGTGCGAACTAACAGTCACTCTGGGGGTGCGACAATTTGCCGCATTCCATATTGCACTGACCACTGCTACTATGTTACCAACTTTTAAAGGTTCTTTAGCGAACCGCAATAGCTGAAAGTTGCGTTATATTCTTCCTAATCTATATAAGGCGGTTTTGTTAACCGCCTTTTTTTTGCTCAATCAAAAGCCACACCTAATCCACCAATACCACAGTAACCTTGGGGTTCTTTGGCAAGATATTGTTGGTGGTAATCCTCAGCATAATAAAACGTCTCAGCAGGCAATATTTCGGTACTTATCTGTCCAAAACCGGATTGGGAAAGGCAACGTTGGTAATGATCTTTTGATTTTGTGGCTTCATCCCACTGTTCTTGGCTGTAAGTATAAATCCCAGAACGGTACTGAGTGCCTTTATCGTTGCCCTGCGCCATACCTTGAGTAGGATTGTGCGACTGCCAAAATAACGCCAATAATTCCTGATAAGTTGTTAAAGTCTGGTCGTAAATCACTCTGACCACCTCATTATGCCCAGTCAAGCCAGTACACAGTTCCTCGTAAGTGGGGTTGGGCGTATAACCGCCACTGTAACCAACGGCTGTGCTAAACACCTTGGGATGTTGCCAAAACTTTCGTTCCGCCCCCCAAAAACAACCTAAGCCAAATAGGGCAAGTTCCATAGTGTCTGGAAATGGCGGCGCAATGGGATTACCCAAGACGAAATGCTTATTGATGATAGCCATAGGCGAATCTCGCCCAGGCAATGCGTCTTTAGGATCAGGAAGTACCAGTTTCTTACTTGAAAAAATCATGCTTATCATCATTCAGCTTATGTTCACCCGAAGCCTACTATAATTCTGGCTTATAATAAAGCGCAATAACCGTCATCGGGATTCGCATGTTACAACAAGATGTATTACGTCGTTTTTTATTTGAAGAGCTGGGTGTTCGTGGGCTATGGGTTAGCTTATCTAGCAGTTGGCAAACTGCAAAACAGCAGCAACAATGCCCTGATGCTGTACAGCTACAACTTGGGCAAGCCTTATCGGCTGTCGTTTTGCTATCAGCGACCATTAAATTCAATGGTTCCATAATTTTACAAGCCCAAGGAGATGGTCCACTTAAAACCTTGGTGGCACAAGCAACACATGACCGTAAAATCAGAGGATTGATTAGAAGTAGTGCTGATGTAACTCCTGGCTCATTGCAGGAAATGTTTGGGGATGGTCGTCTAGTGCTGACGGTAGATACCGAAAACCCCCATCCTTATCAAGGCATTGTTCCTTTACAGGGCGAGAATTTGGCAGCCGCTCTGGAAACCTACTTTGCCCAATCTGAACAACTCAACACGCGTTTGTGGTTATTTGCTAACGAAATCCACGCGGCTGGTTTGCTCTTGCAAGAACTCCCCGCCCAAAGTAACGATAAAGCCGACTGGGAGCGAATTGAGATATTAGCAGGCACAGTTACCGAGCAAGAACTGCTGGAATTGGACTGCGAAGCCTTATTGTACCGCCTGTTTAATGAAGAAAAAGTCCGTTTGTTTGATGCTGAACTCGTTGAATTCGATTGCTCTTGCTCCCGCCCAAAGATAGAGAATGCACTGCGGATGATGGGCAAGGACGAGTTGGAAGGTGTATTGCATGAACGCGGTCAAATTGAAGTAAACTGCGAATTTTGTAACAAACACTACCAATTCGATAGAATTGACGTAGAACAACTGTTGTTCGGGTACAAAAATATTCCTGTAAATTCGCACACAAAGCACTAATCGGGATTAACCGAAATTAAGGCTTTCCTATTAATCATTTATCAAATAAGTCTATGAAAACAAAAACCATTCGAATTATTTGTCTTATTATGGTGGTACTTACCTTAACCGGTTGCGCTTACTGGTGGCGAGCTTATAAAACCTATCAACAGATGGGTGAATTTGATAAATATTTTTCCGTGGTCGCGGCTGAGGACTTTACCTTAAAGTTCAAGGAACCGATTATGTTAAGTGAAGATTTTGTTTCCTTAGCCAGGCTTAGGCCGACAGAAGAAACGTCGACACCAGACGGAAAACATTGGCGTTACTGGTTTCACAAGATTGATGGCTATAAAAAGCGGGTATCGCCTGCGGTCGAATTTCATTCTGATTTGAAGTTTAACAAGCACGATAAATTGGAAGCTTGGTCGTTTTCATCGCTATTTTTAGAGATCGCACCGCCAAAGTTTTTGGAGGCATCGTTACGTTCAATTGGTGGCGGGGAAATCAACAAAGACAAAATGCAGTTACGCGGTAATACTGATGCCATCGAAAAAATTGCAGCCGATTTGCCCAAAAAACCCGTTGTAATCGCAAAACTTGGCCAACCCTTTGAAATAAAAAAAGATAAAGATAATGAAATCTACATTTATCGGTTTTTATTGGACACCAAAACCATTGATGAAGGCTATGAAGACCGTGCGATAAGCGAAGTTAAACTAAGCTTCGACAAAAAAACCCAGGAACTCGTCAGGATGGCAGGTCGTTTTGCCGGATTGAAAATTTCCATTAATTACAAAAAATTTCAAGAACAACCCGCTGACGAGTCTTGATTTGTGCAAGAAAGACCGTGAGTTTGCGCTATCAGATCAATATCAGGATTGTGCTGACCAGCATCGTCATCCTGCTATTGGGTGGAATGATTGCTATTTGGCAAGCGCGGCTATCGGTAAAAACCGAACTGGATTCGTCGCTTAATCTTGCGGCACAACTCATCCAGCTCAATTTTCAAAACGAGTCGCAGCGCAGTACAGTTGATGTGGACGCTTGGTTACCGCGCTTTGTTTCACTGGAGCAAACCCGACATTTGACCATAAAATTGCAACAGTCAACGGGTAACATCATTAACTTTGCGGCTAAGGCAAAGCCTGTGAATGAAAATATTCCACCGCAATGGTTTGTGCAGTTGATCTCGGCGCAATCGCCTAAAATCGAACAACAACTGACTAACGCTGATGGCAAATCGATCAGCCTTATTATTCAGGCCAACCCAATTGATGAAATCAGTGAAGCATGGAAAGAAAGCCGTGCGTTTTTTGTTACGCTGGTCATCATGACAGCTATTACATTCATCACCGTCAACTTATTGTTTAGCAAGACATTAAAAACAATAAGAATCATCATCGAGGGTTTAAAAGCGATAGAATACGGTAACTACCAGCAAAAATTACCGACTTTTTCCACCCAGGAATATGACAGTATTGCCAAAGCCATCAATCATACCGCCGATGTTCTGGATGCAGCCCATAAGGAAAATAGCGCATTATCTCGCCATAGTCTGCAAATACAGGAAGACGAGCGGCAACATCTGGCTAAAGAACTGCATGATGAACTGGGGCAATCGCTGACCGCCATCAAAGTCATGGCAACCACGACCAAAAACAATCAAGCCAATTCCGCACAAATTGCCGATACCATTATTTCCGTTTGCGATCATTTGATTACCGTGGTGCGTTCGATGATGCGGAATTTGCATCCCTTGGTGTTGACTGAATTGGGTCTGAAAGCCAGCCTTGAAGATTTGCTTAACCACTGGGTGCAGCGGTATCCAGAACTGTCGATTACGCTAGATTGTCCCGATATGATCGATAAAATTGAACAAAAAATAGCTATTCAGGTGTTCAGGATCGTACAAGAATGTTTGACTAACATCGTCCGTCATGCCAAAGGCACTGAAGCCACTATTCATTTGGAAATAAATCCTGAGAAAATGCTGCAAGTAGAAATCGTTGATAATGGTCAGGGCTGTCTATTAAGCGAAACCAAAAAAGGTTTTGGACTGCTCGCCATTCGGGAGCGGATTAAAAGCCTGGATGGAGAACTCAATATTCAGACTGGTCATCAACAAGGCATGAAAATTACGGCCAATATTCCACTTAACTATCTGTACCCTTTAGAAGATTAGGATGAATGTTTTTCAGATATGAAGAAAATTAACGTCCTTTTGGTTGACGATCATGCCGTTGTACGCGCAGGTTTTCGCATGTTACTCGCATCTGCAAACAGCATTGAAATTGTCGCCGAGGCAGAACGTGGCGAAACTGCCTGTCAGCTTTATCTGGAAAAGCAACCTGATGTGGTCGTGCTGGACTTATCCATGCCAGGAATCGGTGGTTTGGAATGTATTCGACGTATTTGCAATCGGGATTCACTGGCAAAAATATTGGTTTTTAGCGTACACGACGAAAGCGTGTACGTCAGCCGCGCCATCGAAGCAGGTGCAAAAGGTTATATTACCAAGAATAGCGCACCCGAAATTCTGGTGGATGCCATTCAGAAAATAGCGGCTGGGGATATTTACATTGAACCAGGTTTGGAAAAAACGCCCAGAATTCACGGTAACGAGCTTGATTACAAAAATCTCATCAATACCCTAACACCCAAAGAATTCGACATATTCTGCTTACTTGCCAAAGGCTTAACCACACATAAAATTGCCGGCGAGTTGTGTTTAGGTTATAAAACCGTAGCTAACTACGGTACTCAAATCAAAAGCAAATTCCATGCGGCAACCGTAGCAGAATTAGCACATATCGCCACGGCTTTGGGTATTATAAAAAATTAAATTAAAATTCTTCAAATTTCCGAAAAATAGTGGACTTACTTGCATTAATATTTTCGTTTAAAACAATAAAATGATCTTAATTTAATCAAAGAGCAACGCATTTTTAGTGTTTTATTGGGAACAATGTCACATTAAAATCTAAATATTAATGCTATTTTAAGCACCGTAACGTATTCTGCTGGTCGTCTTAAGGGTGTTTGCGAGAGCAGATACCTGTAAAAAATTCAGCAGTTAGTTAATGAGAGCTTAAATTGCTAATCAGAGATGTAAGTGCTTTTGATTAATACGAAAATACTTTTAAGCGTTAGTGTATTTTAACTAAAATTCTTTTTAAATTAAATGCTGCCTTTTTTGAACACAAATTAGAGTGAACTCACTATGAAACTCCATCCTTGCCTTACCCTGCTTATTACGCTCTTGCTCTTCTGCCACCCTGATCTTAAGGCAGCACCTACAGATCAGGATGTTACAGCTATTGAAACTGAAATTTCTGATTCAGATCCCCAGGCTGAATTTAACCGACTGTCCACCAAAGCGATAGATGAAGGCAGCGTTCAGGTCATGGTCGTCCTAAAAGAGCAATCTGATGCTTTTGGATTGCCGCAAAGCCTCGCACAGCAAGAAGGTGAACAAACTCAAATAGAAAGCCAACAAGACGCGTTAATGGCAGAAGTGCCGATACGTCGGGCTAATTCCATTAAACGCTTTACGCACCTCCCGTTTCTCGGCTTGTCGGCTGATGCAGATGAATTGAAGCGCTTGCGTGCGTCTCCCCAGGTCGCTGAAATCATTGAAGATAAAATGAATTTTCCGCTTTCTCACGAGATTAGCATAGCCAAAATAGGTGCTGATGCGGGTTGGGGTTTAGGGTACACGGGCGCAGGACAAACCATCGCCATCCTTGATAATGGTGTTGATAAGAATCATCCGTTGCTATTGAACAAGGTCGTTAAGGAGGCGTGCTTCTAAACTGCTAACAAAAAACAGAAAGTCAAATCTTCCTGCCGTAAAAATCGCAAGAAAGATCTTAAAGTTGGTTCCGCTTCGGTAACGTGTGGATTCCAAAATTTTGATTGCTCTCACGGAACCTTATTGGCAGGGCTTGCGGCTGGCAAAAGTTCAGCACCAAATCTGGCAGGTTCTGGTGTTGCACCGCAAGCTTCAATAATTTCTGTGAAGGTGGATTCCCTGTTAAAAAATAGAAGAATTTGCGGTTCTGCCAAACCGTGCAGTGTGTTTTTTGATAGCGATTTATTGCGAGGTTTAGAATTTGTTTACAAACAACGACGCGCATTCAATATTGCATCCATTAGCGTCAGTGTCGGTGGGAGGTCCAACAAGCGTGGATGCCTTAGAAGCCCAATTCGCCGAACTGTTGCCAAGCTCCGTCGCTCAAATATTGCGACCATAGCCGCCAGTGGCAATGAAGGTGCCGCAAATCGATTAAGCTCACCAGCTTGTATACCAGGCGTTATTAGCGTTGGTGCGACTAATACGGCTGACGCGGTGTTATCTTATTCCAACAGCGCGAGTACGCTATCATTGCTTGCACCTGGGGATAAGATTGGACTGCCTATGCCTGGAGTTGTCTCCGCAGGAAATGAGGTGGTATCTTCTGGTACTTCGTTGTCTGCGTCCTTAGTCAGCGGTGCCTGGGCGGCACTCAAATCACATAAACCCACCGCTACGGTTGATGAGATATTAGGCGCGTTGGGCAATACTGGTGTCCCTGTATTTGATCCTAAAAATGGGTTGACTAAACGGCGTATTCAAGTAAACCAAGCTCATGCAGCCATAATCCCGTAGGGGTTTTAGCTTTAACTGATAGCATAATCTGAATTTAATCAACAGTAGAAACTCTGATACCGGTAGGGGATTGCCGGTATCCAGACCTCAAAGAGGTGAGTTTACCGAATCACACATTGAGCTTAACTTCATATAGCCTCGCCCCAGCGTGCCTGCTGGCGCGGGGTACTTGGAAAACTTGTGGCATCATCAACGTTTTGTGTTAGCTGTAGTGTGGTAGAAAATCACAAAACATTAATATTTCACGCAGTTTCGCCCACTTTGTTTGGCTAAATACAGTTGCTTATCGGCGGCGGCAAACAATGAGTTACCGGTAGCGTTTTCATCGCTTACGGCAAGCCCAATAGACACAGCAATGCCAGACAAGAGAATGCCATCAGGATTTGCTATCAGTTGATTTTCTGTTTCCTGGCGTATCCTTTCCGCCAGAGTGAAGCCGTCGGCTAGATTGGTATTGGGCAATAAAACCATAAATTCTTCACCGCCGATACGCGAGGCGAAATCATAAGGTCTAATATTTGTCCGCAACACATTACCCATAGAAATCAATGCAATATCCCCACCTTGATGGCCGTGTAGATCATTGTATTTTTTGAAATGATCGACATCAATGATTAAAATGCACAAGGGTTGTGCAATTTTGTCCATTTGAGTGAGAATGCGTGGCAGTGCATTATCCAGCCAGCGGCGGTTGTAAAGTCCAGTAAGTCCATCGATGTTCGCTTGATTAGTTAATTCTAATATTTGGAGTTGGTCATTGATGATTTTTTGTGTATTAACTTTCATCCGCTTTGTGAGTATCCGCAGCAAGTTGAATGCTATGGGATGTGTGTTCTGGATAAGATCAAGCAGAAAATCGCGGTGAACCGGAAATACTCGACAATGCTCTTTAGCCTTCACATACGCAGATGGAGTGGTATCGTCAATGATAGACATTTCACCAACCGAATAGCCTTGGCATAACTCCCTAATGACCGGTGCGTCTGGTGAGTTAAAATGCACCGTGAGCGTTCCTGAAAGCAATAAGTAGATGTGATGATTGTCCAGATTAGGAGAGAGCAGTAATTCGCCAGGATTGAGTTCGATAGGACTAGCATGTGCCATCACTTGTCTTAACAGCTCATCAGGGACATTCTGTAATAATTCAGTTTTTGCCAACTCTTGGATAAGAGGAGTCATAGAATGTCCTGTTTGGGTGTGAGAACTGTCAGTTCAAAGCAGTTGCTGAGGTAAGAGTGCAAGGTATTTTGGCAAATTTTATTGGGGTTCGCAAACAACCACAAGCTATCTGTTGCATAATTAATTGGTTGGTTTATTATCACTAACATGCAAGCCACATTCTTTCTTCGTGCTTTCTTCCCACCACCAGCGTCCTGCCCGCTCGTGTTCATTAGGTAAGATGGCGCGGGTGCAGGGTTCGCAGCCTATGCTGATAAAACCTTTGTTATGAAGTTCGTTAAACGGCACTTGATTGGCTTCGATGTAATCCCAAACTTGGGCTGATTTCCAATTGAGCAAAGGATTGAATTTGACCAACTGGTTTTTTGCAGTCGAGAACACGCTATCTACCTGCACTTCGGGTATGTCTTGGCGGGTATCGACGCTTTGATCGCGTCGTTGTCCAGTAATCCAAGCATCCACGGTTGCAAGTCTTCTTCTGAGTGGTTCTACTTTACGAATTTTGCAGCATTCTTCATGGCCGTCTTCGTAAAAACTGAACAGGCCCTTATGCTTGACGAACTCATCCAACACGTTTCGGTCTGGGGTCAAAATATCAATTTGTATTTGATAATGCTTCCTGACTTTTTCGATGAAACGGTAAGTTTCAGGGTGCAAACGCCCTGTATCTAGGGTGAAAACCTGAATATCCTTGCGTATACTGACAGCCATGTCGATCAAAGCGACATCTTCCGCACCGCTAAAGGAAATGGCGATGTTGTCGAATAAGGACAAGGCTTTTTTCAGGATAAACCTAGGATTTTTGCTTGCCAATTCAGCTTGTAATTGCTCGATATTAACCGTCATTTTCGCACTTTTGGGTAAAGTAATTATGTAGGAATTCGTCAAAAGGCAGCTGTGGATTGGCTTCCAATTCTGCCTGTTTGGTTAGGGATTGCTGTGCCAAATCATTGAACTGCATCGTAAACGCTTCATCGGGCTTGTGACCATTGAAACAAGCCGCATGTTCCATCGACTTATTCAGTGCAAAACGGCTGAACGGCTGTTTGGTTTCCGTCATAATCGCCAACATCCGCGCTGATGCGGTCAAATCAGGGTTTTGCACGACTTGCTGTTGCGCCAATAAGGCCTTGTTGTAAGGTTTGCTTGCATCATCCTGATCCAAAATATTACAAACTGCTTCCATTGAAGTCAGTATCTCATCCGCCCAATCTTTTAAGGCAATCTTTTTGTCGTTACGCTCAAGTTCAAGGTTAGACTTTCTTCCAAAATTAGCAACCTGTAATTGATTGCGATTATTAGTTTGGAAATCCGTTTCTGACATCGGCGGACTATTTTGCAGCAAACAGGTCAGTAACAAAGCTTCAATAAAGCGGGCTTTATCTTCGTCAATACCGATGGGATTGAACAAATCCAGATCCAGTGAACGCATTTCCACATAGCGTACGCCGCGCCGTTTGAGTGCCACAGTGGGCTTTTCGCAGGATTGGGCAATCTGCTTGGGCCGGATGATGCTGTAGAACTCGTTTTCGATTTGTAGTACATTGGCGTTGAGCTGGCGGTATTCGCCATCAACCACAACGCCAATTTTTTCATAATCAGGATACGACGTGGCGATAGCGTGGCTTAAGCTATCCACATATTCCGGCAATGAATTGTAATTGATCCTGAGATTCGCCTGGTTTTTGCTTTTGTAACCGATGTCGCTCATCCGCAAGGAAGTCGCATAAGGATGGTACAAAGTGCCTTGGTCGAATTCTTCAAATTGCGCCATCAACTGGGGACGGCTGTTGAAGAAACTTTTGCAGATTGCAGGTGATGCGCCAAACAGGTACAAGATTATCCAGCCCATCCGCTGAAAATTCCTGACCAAGCCAAAATAACTATCTGAGGTGAATTCCTCAAGGCTCATCACACTGTTTTCTTGGCTGTGCAGCACAGGCCAAAGCACTTCTGGTACGGAAAAATTAAAATGGATTCCCGCAATTGCTTGCATAGTCCGACCATAACGATGCCATAAGCCATGACGGTAAACATGCTTCATCCTGCCGATATTGGATGTGCCATATTCTGCAATCGGTATGCTTTCATCGCCTTTGATCCCGCAGGGCATACTGGTACACAGCAAGATTTCGTTGTCCAGATGCTGGTAAACAAACTGGTGGGTTGATTGCAAATAGCCCAGTGTTTCTTTGATGTCGGCAAAGGGCGGGGTTATCAACTCAATCAAGGCTTCGGAATAATCCGTGGTGATATAAGGGTGCGTCAAAGCCGAACCCAGTGCCTTGGGATGTGGTGTTTTGCTGATAGTGCCGTCTTTGGAAATACGTAGGCTTTCTTTTTCTATCCCTTTCAGCCCCCCGCTAATGAGATGTTGTTGGTTGGTTGCTATGAGTTGGGCTAGACGCGCAGAATGCGTGTTATTCATGAGGTGCCATTGTGTGGGTTTATGCTCTTACTGTCCTGTATAATTGCGCCATTATAAAGGTATTGCCCCATTCAAGAAACAAATCGTCACGATGGAAACACCCGATAGTCAAGCGATTGCACTTCTCAACACGGTATTCGGTTACGAGAGCTTTCGTGGTCAGCAGCAAACGATTATTAACCACTTGATAAACGGGCAGGATGCCCTGGTCGTCATGCCGACGGGCAGCGGCAAATCCTTGTGTTTCCAGATCCCTGCGCTGATAAGGCCAGGTGTCGGCATCGTCATTTCGCCGCTCATTGCGCTGATGCAGGATCAGGTCAGCGCATTGCTGCAACTGGGCATTAAAGCCGCGTTCCTGAATTCTTCCCTTTCCTTTGAAGAAGTCCAGCAAACTGAGCGGAAATTACTCAATGGTGAGTTAGACCTGCTCTATATTGCACCGGAACGGTTAGCCAATGAAAGGATGCTAGTCCTGTTGGATCGGCTGCAAATCGCATTATTTGCAATAGATGAAGCACACTGCGTGTCCCAATGGGGGCATGATTTTCGGGTCGATTACCTGCGGCTGTCCTTGCTACATGAGCGTTACCCGCAAGTCCCACGTATAGCCTTAACGGCAACAGCGGACGACAAAACCCGCAAGGAAATCCAGTTTCGGCTAGGGCTTGAGCAGTCCCAACTCTTTCTCAATGGTTTTGACCGCCCCAATATCCGCTACCGCATTGTGCAAAAACAAAATGCACGGCAGCAATTGCTAGCTTTTATTGAGACGGAACATGCAGGCGATGCGGGTATCGTCTATTGCCTGTCACGCAAAAAAGTCGATGAGACGGCGCAATGGCTAACCACCAAAGGTGTCAAAGCCCTGCCCTATCATGCTGGCATGAGTAATGGTGAAAGACAAACCCATCAACATCAGTTTTTAATGGAAGAAAACTTGGTGATGGTGGCGACTATCGCGTTCGGCATGGGCATCGACAAACCCAATGTGCGTTTCGTCGCGCATCTTGATTTACCTAAAAGCATCGAAGGTTATTACCAGGAAACCGGACGTGCCGGACGTGATGGCTTGCCCGCCAATGCCTGGATGGCTTATGGGCTACAGGATGTCATCATGTTGCGCCGAATGTTGGCGGAATCCAATGCCAATGAAATCCAAAAACGCATTGAATACAACAGGCTGGATGCCATGCTCGCGCTGTGTGAGCAAGTGCATTGCCGCCGCCAAGCCTTGCTCGGCTATTTTGGCGATACCCTGGAACAGCCTTGCGGCAACTGCGACACCTGCCTGGAACCCGTAGAGACCTGGGATGGTACGCTAGCTGCACAACAAGCCTTGTCGTGCATACACAGGACGGAACAGCGTTTTGGCGTGGCTTATCTGGTCGATGTGTTGCTGGGCAAAGCTACCGAACGCATCATCCGTTTTGGACATGATAAGCAATCAACCTACGGTATCGGCAAGCAGTTGGAGGAAAAACAATGGCATTCGGTGTTCAGGCAACTGGTGGCACGTGGCCTGGTTGCCGTCGATTTTGAGAATTTCGGCGCATTGCGGTTGACGGCGGAATGCCGGCCCATCCTTCGCAGCGAACAACAACTGATGCTGCGTAAAGACATCCAGGTTGAAAAAACAAAAGGCGGAAAACTCGCTAGATCGGCAAATAAAAGCAAAAACATCAACAGTTTGCTGTGGGATGCGTTGCGTAACAAACGCCGAGAACTCGCCGAAAAACAGGATGTCCCACCTTACATTATTTTTCATGATGCCTGTTTGATGTCCATGATGGAACATAAGCCATCTACGCTGGAGCAATTGAGCCGACTTCCCGGCGTAGGCGAACGTAAACTGGCACTTTATGGCGCACAATTTCTGGCTGTCATTGACGAATACAGGGATGCGAATACGACAGCATCAGATACGGCAAGCGAATCTGTCGAGTTATTCAGGCTGGGCTTTAGCATCCCGCAAATTGCCCAGAAAAGGACGCTACAAGAATCCACTATCTACGGACATCTGGCGCAATATCTGGAACAAGGGCAGTTAGTATTGACTGATGTCGTTGATTTGCCAGAGCAAGAAATCAGGCGGATAGAAGAAATCATCATCAACTTGCCTGACGACCAAAAAAATGCCCTCAAACCGGTTTTCGAGTCGCTAGATGGTGCGTATAACTACGGCATTTTGCGTTGTATTAGGGCGGCGTTGCAATCTCAAATAGCTTGATAAATGAAGGTTGTGAGGATAAACAGCTAAATGGAGTCCAATATTCCAGATTCGGCAAGCTTTGTAGGGGCAGGCTGAAACTTTACGGCAAGTAAACCCGCCAACTCATCCCCCCTAACTCACTACTCTTGTTGCCTTCCAGTTTTCCGCCCAACATTCCGACTAAATCATAAACCACGGTCATGCCGATGCCGTGTCCGTGGATGTTTTCATCGGCGCGTACGCCGCGTTTGAGGATTTCGTTGAGTTTGCCGTCGGGGATGCCGGGGCCGTCGTCGTCTATTTGGATGAGCAGGGCGTAGTCACGGCGGTCTTTACGCGGATTTTGGGTGACGCTGACTTTTACGCGGCGGCGACACCATTTGCAAGCGTTGTCGATCAGATTGCCGACGATTTCGTACAAATCGCCTTCATCAAAATAAATCTGGCATTGTTCAGGGACGCTGATGTCGAAATGGATGGCTTTATCAATATAGACTTTGTTAAGTGATGCACTGATTTTGTTGAGAAAAGTTGATAAGCCGAGACCTTTAATCGTCTTATGGTCGCCTTTGGCGGCGGCGCGTTGGAGTTGGTATTCGACGATTTTATTCATGATGGCGATTTGCTCCTGCACTGTTTCCTTGTTATCGCTGAACGATTCGGTACAGCCATGTAAGATGGCGAGCGGGGTTTTCAGGCTGTGTGCTAAGTCGGCTAAGGTATTGCGGTAGCGTTCGAGATGGGCGCGTTCGTGGGTGATGAAGGCGTTTAAGTTTCCGGCTAAGCTTTGAAGTTCGGTTGAATATTCGCCATCCAGCAGGGTTTTTTTGCCTTTTTCAATCGCATTTAAGTCGTTGACTATCACGCGTATGGGTTTTAAACACCAACGCAATAAGGCAAACTGGATAAATAACAGTACGATGCCAATAATGACCAACCAAGACCACAAAGCTTTCCTGAACCGTTGCACTTGTTGGCTGACGAATTCGGAATCTTCTGCAACCGTGAAGATATATTCCTTTTCATCACCTAAGAGGCTTTTCCATACGATGTCGTAATGCAGGAAATAACGGCGTGGATTATCCGCTAGGAAATACGTATTACCTGCGCCCAGCTTTTCCGGCGGAACTGGCACATCCAATCCTATTGAAGACGGGGAACGCCAGATCAGGTTTTTGTTGGGTCGTTGAATAAAAGCGTAAAGTCCTGAACCGGGATTGGCAAAGCGGGGTTCAGGCAGGTTGGGGGGCAAGCTTAAGTCGCCGGAGTTTTTGGATTCAGCGGTCGATAACAGCGAGTAAATTTGGACTTGTAAGCGTTCTTTCAGGGCTTCTTCCGCACTTTCCTTGAAACTTTGTTCCAGAACGACGGCAACCAGCGCGAAGAATGCAACTAATACTAAGCCTTCTGTCGCTAATAGACGGAAACTTAAGGATTTTATTCGCACTTGAATTTCATGGTCTTGGGCAGTGGAAAAAATTAGAGAGGTATACGATAGCCCCTGCCACGTAAGGTTTCAATGGGTTGCCTGGAGCCGTCAGGATCGAGTTTTTTCCGCAATCGCCCGATGAACACTTCGATCACATTGCTGTCGCGGTCAAATTCTTCGTCGTAAATATGTGCGGTCAACACGGATTTAGTTATCAATTCACCTTTGCGGAACATCAGGTATTCCAGCACTTTGTATTCATAGGCGGTGAGTTCCAGTTTAACGCCAGAAACCAAAACTTCCTGAGTGACTGTGTTCAATTCGATGTTGTCATGCGTAAGTACAGGCTGTGCCTGACCCGCCGAACGGCGGATAAGCGCGTTAAGCCTTGCCAGCAGCTCTTCATAATGGAACGGTTTGACCAGATAATCATCAGCTCCCGCTTCCAGTCCTTCTACTTTTTCCTGCCAACGGCTGCGTGCGGTTAAGATCAAGATAGGGACGGTGATATTGTCTTTACGTAGTTTTTTTATAAGCTCTATGCCGGAAAAATCGGGCAGACCAAGGTCGATGATCGCCGCATCGATGGGATATTCCTTCCCCATGAAATAACCGTCTTTGCCCGTGTTGGCGGTATCGACCGCAAAACCTTTACTTTCCAAGTAATCATGGATTTGTTTGCATAGCGTCAGTTCGTCTTCAACGACAAGAATTCGCATGTCTACCTCTTAAGTAACTATTAGCCGATTATTGCGCCGGTTTCGGCATCGATTTTGTAATGCAGGATGCGTCCATCGGGCGTTAACACTTTGATAATGTGGACTTCCTTACCATCAATGATTTGGGTTGTTGCACCTAATACCCGTTTATTGCTGTCGCTGAGGATTTTTTGGGTGGCTTCGTGCAGGCTAACACGAGCGATGTCAATGCTGTCATCGGCGTAGCTCGTGCTAGAAAAGACTATTAATATCAGTAATTTAATCAGAATATTCATGATTACACTGCTAAGGCTGACGGTTTGTTTTACCTAATTAATTCACGCATTTATGCAAACCAGGTGAGTGCAGTTTAATTGAACGTCCTGAATACAAGCTGAATTGTTAACGTAACGACCATCCCCGCACCAAATTACTGATACCTGCACCAAAAGACGCGCCTAGCTTACCTGCAATCCGATCAACCAATCTTTCTTGTTGAGTGAAATCGACTAATGTTTCTGCGCCGATAATGTCTTTGGCGACATGATCTTGCGTTCCCATCGCATCAATAATGCCCAGCTTAACGCTTTCTTCACCTGTCCAAACTAAGCCTGAAAACATATCAGGCGTTTCTTTAAGTCGAGTGCCTCTGCCCGATTTTACGGCATTTATAAATTGCTGATGAACTTGGTTGATTAAGTTCTGCATGTATTGGCTTTCTTCGGGTTTGCTGGGTGAGAAAGGGTCGAGCAAAGCTTTATGCGCCCCCGCAGTGATTAAACGGCGCTCTACTCCCAGCTTATTCATGGTTTCTACAAACCCGAAACTATCCATTATTACGCCAATAGAGCCAACAAGGCTGGCTGGGCTGGCATAGATTTTGTCGGTTGCGGCAACGATGTAGTAGCAACCAGACGCACAGATGTCGCTAACCACGGCATGTATAGGTAGGTTAGGGTGCTCTTTTTTTATCTTTTTGATTTCATCATACACATAAGCCGACTGCACTGGACTGCCACCAGGCGAGTTGGCATTTAAAATAATTCCTTTCGTATTTTTGTCTTTTACCGCATTCCTGAGGCTTTCAATAATGCTGTTAGCATTGGCATTTTGGCCTTCTGCGATCATGCCGACTAAGTCGATGACTGCGGTATGCCCCTTTCCGCCTATTCCCATGTCTTTTTTGAATTTCGGATATAGGGTAACAGCGAGGATTGCCAGTAAATACCAAAACATCAGCAGCTTAAAAAATATTCCCCAGCGCCGTGACCTTCTTTGTTCGGTGACGGCAGCAAAGGCCAGTTTTTCGACGAGTTCGCGTTCCCAGCCTGCTTTGCCAGATGCGGTTGAGTTAACTTGATTGTCTGATTGGTTTTCCATCAATCTACCTTAAGAAATAAAAGTCAGTAATTCCGTTGCTTGCTGCAAGCATAGCAAAGGATCATATTGTTGTAGGGATTCTCGACTGTTTGCACCACAGGCAACGCCGACTGAAGGCACATTGGCGTTACGTGCCATTTGGAGATCGTGGATGGAGTCGCCCACCATCAAGGTACGATCAGCCGTTGCTTGGGTATGGTGCATGATTTCATGCAGCATTTTAGGGTCGGGTTTTGAGGCGGTTTCATCAGCACAGCGGGTAATGTTGAAGATGCTTTCCGTGCCTGTGGCTGCCAATGCGCGGGTCAATCCCGCCCTGGTTTTGCCCGTGGCAACGGCGAGTTGATAGCCCGAATTCTTTAAAAACAACAGCATATCGTATACGCCAGGGAAAAAATCATCCTGAGTGAGTTGTTTGGAGAAATAAGTCTGGCTATAGCTGGCAACTAATTTATGATTGGTAGCGGTATCAGCATTGGGATATAAAGCCTGTACTGCATTTTCTATGGATAAACCTATGGTATCTTTGGCGGCTTGTGGCTCAGGAATTACGTAACCGCATTGTTCCCCTGCTTTTTGTAGGCAATGGACTATCCAATCAATGGTATTGACCAAGGTGCCATCCCAGTCAAATACAATTACATCAAATCGGTTCTTCATTTTTAGTAAAATCAATAAATTGTTGTGGTAATGGAGCGGATACTTTTACAATTTCCCCTGAAACGGGATGCTGAAATTGTAAGGTTTCTGCGTGTAGAAACATTTTCTTATAGCCCCGATTTTTAAAGACTTTGTTGACATCATCAAAACCATAACGGTCATCGCCAATAATCGGGTGGCTTAGATAAGCGGCATGAACGCGGATTTGATGGGTTCGTCCGGTTTTGGGCGAGACTTCGACCAGAGTTGCATCTTTAAACAGCTTTAATCGGCGGAATAAAGTTTCTGAGGCTTTTCCAGCTTGGCTGATAACCACCATCCGTTCGCCACCTTTGCTGACATTTTTTAACAAAGGTTGATCTACAATCAGTTTTTTTCGCGCCCATTGTCCTGACAGCAAGGCCAGATAAGTTTTGCTCACTGTATCGTCACGAAATTGCTCATGTAAATGGCGTAAGGCACTGCGTTTTTTGGCGATCAACAAGCAGCCGGAAGTATCCCTGTCCAGCCGATGCACTAATTCGAGGAAGCGTTGCTCAGGATTTAGCTTTCTGAAGCCTTCGATAATGCCTGAATCAATACCGCTACCGCCATGTACGGCATAACCGGAAGGTTTGTTGACAATCAATAACGATTCGTCTTCAAACAAGACATTATGTTGCAAGATGTCGGTTAAACCTCGGCTGACGGGCGGATCACCATCAGCACTTTCTGCCATCCGCACCGGTGGAATTCGTACAATATCGCCGATAACTAAGCGATATTTTACGTCTACCCGTCCCTTATTGACCCTGACTTCACCTTTGCGGACGATGCGGTAAATGCGACTTTTGGGAACGCCTTTTAAGCGGGTAATGAGGAAATTATCTAGCCTTTGCTCACTATTGTCTTCGGTGATTTCTACCCATTGAACCTGGGGTGCTGGGCTTTGTTGGTCGGTATTCATAGCTTAAATAATACCAGTAGTTTGCCTTAATTGATGGATTAAATTGATGAAAAGCAATAAGGTTGCTATATTAACCTTGCTATGAAGTAAAAAAATAGAAGGCTCTCTAGGGTTTCCATCATGAAACTAGGAAAAAGTGAGTCGGTGAGGAACGAAAGTTATAAGAATAATGTCAAGGCCTCATCCACAAAGAATTTCGGGTTGGTCATTCACCCATGACGAATGAATTATTAAATCCTGTCCAACGACAGATTTTACACTAACGACTGAAAGAACAAATTGCTTAGTTAACCACTACGCGTAGCCATCGTTGATCTCATTACACTACTTAGCCATAAGGCTCACATTAGGGTCGGGATACCAAACAGCAAGTCATTTATGCCTAAAAACCGATAAATGCACATAGGACAACGAAAGCCTAAATTTTGGCGCATTAGCTAGGCGCGACGATTAAACCAGTCTGAATCAGTAAATTCTGATTATTGGAGCAGTACATAAAAAGGAAATAGAATGAAAAGAATGCTTATCAATGCCTCGCAGGCTGAAGAACTGCGGGTGGCTTTGGTAGATGGTCAAAAACTGTATGATTTTGACATAGAAGTACCTTCAAAAGAACAGAAAAAATCTAATATATACAAAGGCATAATCACCCGCGTAGAACCTAGTCTGGAAGCGGCATTTATAAATTATGGCGCTGATAAACATGGATTTTTGCCGTTCAAAGAAATTTCTCCCATCAATCTCAAAGCCCAAGACGAAACCGAAGGTGAGGTGCGCCGTAGCGCCATCAAAGACCATCTTAAGGAAGGTCAGGAAATCATCGTCCAAATCGAAAAGGAAGAGCGGGGCAACAAAGGTGCTGCGCTAACCACCTACATCAGTTTGGCAGGTACTTACTTGGTGCTAATGCCTAACAATCCGAAAGCAGGGGGCATTTCCAGGCGCATAGAAGGCGATACCCGCAATGATATGCGTGAAGTCATGGCAAGCCTTGAAATACCTGAGACGATGGGGCTTATCGTCAGAACGGCAGGTTGTGGTAAAAATGCCGAAGAATTGCAGTGGGATTTAAATTACCTATTGCAATTGTGGGATGCTATCGAACGGTCATCGACCGAACAAGCCGCACCATTCCTGGTTTTTCAGGAAAGCAATGTCATTATTCGCGCCTTACGGGATCATTTGCGGGGCGATATTGATGAAATTCTGATCGATAATGAAGAGTCGTTCAAGCTCGTCCAGAATTTCATGAAGCAGGTCATGCCGCACTTGCTGCCTAAAGCCAAGTTGTATCAGGATGCAGTCCCCCTATTTAATCGCTACCAGATTGAATCGCAAATTGAAATCGCCTATGGTCGGGATGTGTCCTTGCCATCGGGTGGGTCTATCGTGATCGACCATACCGAAGCGTTAACGTCCATCGACATTAACTCGGCACGCGCAACCAAGGGTAGCGATATTGAGGAGACGGCGTTCAACACCAACCTTGAAGCGGCGGATGAAATTGCCCGACAACTGCGGTTGCGTGACTTAGGTGGTCTGTTTGTCATCGATTTTATCGACATGATGTCCAACAAAAATCAGCGTACGGTTGAAAATCATTTACGGGATGCGTTGAAAATTGACCGTGCCCGAATTCAAACTGGCAAGATTTCACGATTCGGCTTATTGGAAATGTCCAGGCAACGGATGCGGCCATCCTTGGGTGATTCCACCCAAATCACCTGTCCGCGGTGTAAAGGCCAGGGTTCAATCCGTAATGTGGAATCGGTCGCGCTTTCCGTATTGCGCTTGCTCGAAGAAGAAGCCATGAAAAAAGGCACGGAGAAAGTCATCGCGCATTTGTCGATTGAATGCGCTACTTTCTTATTGAACGAAAAACGTAGTGCTATTGAAAGTATTGAGCAGAGATTAAAAGTTGGCATCGTCATTCTGCCTAGCAAACACCTAGAAACTCCCGCTTATGATATTGACCGTATCAGAGAAAAAGAGGGCGGCACTGATGATAAGCCCAGTTATGTGCAAATAAAAGCGGAAGATATTTCGATTCCTGAGTTTGCCCAACAGATAAAACCCAAAAGTGATAGAGCCGTCATCAAAGAATTTTTGCATGACTCACCAGCACCCGCGCCTGTACAAAACAAGAATGAGTCAGCCAGCCTGATTAAACGTTTCTGGCACAAATTGGTTGGCACAAAGCCAGAAAAAGCTAAAACTAAGCCAAATATAAAAGCACAAAATTCTTCGTCCCAGGTTGTTAGAGATGCTGGCACGGGTGAAGAAAATCGGCAAGCGAGACCACGTAACAATAACAGGCGTGGTCAAGGTTCTAACCCGAACCAAAATCCGAACCAGAACCTGAACAAAGAAGCTAATCCTGGTCGCGGCGCGCCAAGAGGGCAACAGCCGCAACGTAATGCCCGTCCTCCCAGAGGGCAGGAATCTAGATCAGCGACACCGCAAGATGCCACGCGGTCACCGAATCCGAATCCGAATAGGCGACAAGAACCCATCAGAGATTTCAAGCGGGATGTTGCTTCACCTTCTGTGGAAGATAGCAATACCAACCCAATTGTTAATGTGGCAGAAATACCAGTGCCAACACCGATTTTTTTACCTAGGCAAGAAGTCATAGGTGAAAGTGTGGTTACTGCCAACGCAGAAGGATCGGTTTCGAGTAATGATGAGCAGCGGCCGCCACGTTCTGAGAATAAAAGAAGTAATTCCAGACGTGGACCCAATCGCAGAAGACCGCGTAATCCCAATTACAAAAAACCGGATGCTACTGGCGAGGACGGCAATAATGCTGAAGGTGCGGCCAGGGAGTTTTCTGGCGAATCTCAGGCAAGTTCTGCACCGTCTTATGCTGCCGAATTCGCCAATCGTCAGGGAAGAGACGGTAGATCGGAGTCTCAAGCGAGTGCTTCAAATACTGCCCCAGAGAATGTCAGCCTAACCGTGACACCTAAACCAGATTCAGCTAATGAATCTTAAGTAGTATTGGATTAAAAAAGGTTTTTGCTAAGCTGGAATAACCACTAGCCTAGGTAATCGATATCATGATCGCAGATTTCTTTCTGGATATTTCGATTGCGGCGCAATGTTTGTCCATTATTGGTAGCGGTAAGGAAATACGACGTTATCCTGTTTCCACCGCAAAAAATGGTGCAGGTGAACAGCGTGGAAGCGAGTGTACGCCTATCGGCTGGCATAGCGTCAGGGCAAAAATTGGCTCAGGCCAGCAAATAAATTCGGTGTTTAAAGGTAGGCGACCGACTGGTGAAATCTATAGCACTGAACTGGGCGAGCTTTATCCTCAGCGTGATTGGATATTAACCCGCATTTTGTGGCTAGGTGGCTTGGAGCCAGGTAAAAACCGCTACGGAAACGTCGATACTTGCTGGCGATACATCTACATACACGGCACGTCGGATGAAGCGATGATTGGCTCTCCGGCTTCGCATGGCTGTATACGCATGAAAAATATAGACATGTTAGAGCTGTTTGAGTCTGTGGAAACTGGCGTTAAGGTCTACATTCACGAGTAATTATGTATTTGCCAAAACCGTGTAACAAAACCAGCCCAAAGACCTGAATGTTCATCTTAAAAAATAAATGACACGTATTGTTCTAGGGGTCGAATACGACGGTAGTGGTTTTTTCGGCTGGCAGTGGCAAACCAATCTACCCAGTGTGCAAGGCGAATTGGAAAAAGCTTTATCGAAAGTAGCTAACCATCCCATTACCGTGATTTGTGCAGGTAGGACGGATACTGGCGTACATGCCTTGGAACAAGTGGTGCATTTTGATGTCAACGTAGAACGTGAACTCGATGCTTGGCTGTTAGGGGGCAACTGTAATTTACCAGACGCGATACGGATTACCTGGGTTAAGCAGGCAATCGGTGATTTTCATGCCCGATACAGTGCTATCGCACGGTTATATCGCTACGTTATCTTAAACCGACCGGTAAAATCAGCATTGATGGGCAAACAAACAACCTGGTGCTATCACCCTCTGGATGCGGAGGTAATGAATAAAGCGGCGCAACACTTGCTTGGTAGTCATGATTTTTCTTCATTCAGGGCGCAAGGTTGTCAATCAAAAAGCCCAGTTCGGATTGTGCATTTTGTTGAGGTTTATCGGGATGGCGATCAGGTAATTATTGAGATATGCGCGAACGCTTTCTTGCATCACATGGTCAGAAATATTGCCGGTGTCTTAATAGATATAGGCGTGGGCAAGCAAGCAGAAGATTGGACGTTGGTCTTGCTTGCCGCTAAAAAACGGGCTGTTGGCGGCGTAACAGCCCCACCTTACGGCTTGTATTTGGAGTCGGTTTATTACCCTGATTGCTATGGGATTTCAAAGCATCCTGCGTTTAATAGATTGCCGGAAGATGCCAAGCGATTTAACTAAATAACCGTTTTTGTGAGCTAGTTACTTGCATTTTGCGGTTAATCGAGTAGATTTAATCATTCAAACTTACTACATGATAAATATGATGAATTTTTTATCCTTTCAAATACATGGCGGAGGAATTGGGGGTGGTATTGCCGCTAACCTGGAAAGCCTGTTGATATTTATTGAAGGGCTTTCAGGAAAAACGCCACCGGAAATGTTTTCTGCAATAATGCCGGGGATTGCAGGTTTGGATAACATACATCCCTTGTTTGTACATTACCCTATTGCATTTTTTACGGCTTTTTTTGTATTTGATTTTTTTGGGGTGGTAGCAAAAAAGGAAAAATGGCGGTATGTCGCAAGCAGCTTACTATACCTAGGTACAATTGCCGCCGCATTTACGGTTGTGGCAGGATTGTTTGCGGCTGATTCTGTTGAGCATGGGGAAGATGTTCATGAAATAATGGAACGTCATGAACATATCGGTATCGCCGTACTATCCCTGTCGCTTTTTCTCTCTGCGTGGCGTTTGAAGCAGTGGGGATTGCGATTAAAAAGAGGTAATACGATATTCCTTTTGTTAGCCGCTTTTCTCTGTGTACTACTGTCTTTAGGTGCTGATTTAGGTGGTCTGATGGTCTACCAGCACGGTGTTTCTGTGAACCAAGCCGCTATTTCGGCAGCAGCTCCAGCTACTGATTCAGAAGATGCAGCGGTTGCTGCGCCTGAGCAAGCTAATCATGATTTCAATAATGCCGATAGTGCCGGCGGACATGAACACAGTGATCATAGTCACGGCGGACACAGCCACGGCGGTCATAGCCATTCACATTGATTTAGCGTTCAACGAGATCCTGGTTGAACGCTGAGCTCCCATGCAAGCCTTATGATGATTTAGAGAAAATAAATGATCATTTTATGGTATTCTTACGCGCTTGAATTTTTGGTGAATCCTACGTCTTTTTTATGCGAACGCGCGTTAAAATCTGCGGCTTTACCCGTGTTGAAGATGCGGTTTATGCGGCCAGTTTAGGGGTCGATGCGATTGGTTTGGTTTTTTACCCGCCCAGTCCACGAAATGTAACGATTAATCTTGCCAATGACATTGTTAAGGCTTTACCGGCATTTGTTTCAGTTGTGGCACTGTTTGTCGATGAGCAGGAAGCTCAAGTACGCAAAGTGTTGCAGCAGGTGCAGGTGGATTGCCTACAATTTCATGGCGATGAATCACCGGATGCTTGCAGAATTTACGGTAAACGCTACATAAAAGCCGTCAGAATGCGGGAAGATACCGACGTTTCTAAATTGACGAAGGACTACTACGATGCTGACGGATTGTTGCTGGATGCTTATCATCCTTCTGCAAAAGGTGGCACAGGTAGCCAGTTTGATTGGGGGCTAATCCCCAAATACTGTCAGTTGCCGGTCATTTTGGCTGGAGGCTTGGATGCTAGCAATGCCAAATTAGCCGTAGAACAGACGAGACCTTACGCACTGGATGTCAGTAGCGGTGTGGAAGCGGAAAAAGGGTTTAAAGATAAAGAAAAAATGGCTGCATTTATTGCAGCGGTGCATCAGGGTGACAGAATAATATCATGACAGAAAAATATACGATGCCTGACGTGAAAGGGCATTTTGGGCCTTATGGTGGAATGTTTGTCGCAGAGACATTAATGCCGCCCATCCAGGAATTAAATGCAGCTTATCAGCGGTACTTAAAAGATCCCGAATTTATCGCAGAACTGGATGCGGATTTACAGCATTATGTGGGTCGGCCTTCGCCTTTGTATTATGCCGAACGCTGGAGTCGCGAGTTGGGCGGGGCGCAGATTTACCTGAAACGGGAAGATCTTAACCATACCGGTTCCCACAAAATCAACAATACAGTTGGTCAGGCCTTGCTGGCAAAACGTATGGGCAAAACCCGTATTATTGCAGAAACGGGTGCAGGTCAACATGGCGTGGCGACAGCCACCGTTGCCGCTCGACTTGGTCTTGAGTGCGTTGTCTATATGGGTGCTGTCGATGTTGCCCGGCAATCATTAAATGTTTACCGCATGAAGCTGCTCGGTGCAACCGTAGTTGCGGTTGAATCCGGCTCAAAAACTTTGAAAGATGCCTTGAATGAAGCGCTTCGAGATTGGGTGACCAACGTCGATAATACGTTTTATATCATTGGTACAGTCGCTGGCCCTCACCCTTATCCAGCTATGGTTCGGGATTTCCAGGCAATCATAGGCCGCGAAACCAAGCAACAATGCCAGGATATGATCGGCAAACTTCCTGATGCGTTGGTTGCTTGTGTCGGTGGTGGTTCTAATGCTATCGGTCTTTTTTATCCCTTCATTGATGATGAGTCGGTCAGGTTGATCGGTGTTGAGGCTGCGGGTGACGGGGTCGCTAGTGGTCGCCATTCCGCGCCATTATGTGCAGGTCGCCCAGGTGTATTGCACGGCAACCGCACTTATCTGATGGCGGATGACGACGGTGAAATCATCGAAACACACTCCATTTCCGCAGGTCTTGATTATCCTGGCGTGGGCCCCGAACATGCTTGGCTAAAAGATACAGGCCGCGCCGAGTATGTCAATATTACCGATAATGAAGCCTTGGAGGGTTTTTATGCTTTGACCCGAATGGAAGGCATTATCCCAGCACTGGAATCTGCTCATGCTATGGCATATACCATGAAACTCGCACCCACCATGCGTAAGGACGAAACTATTGTCATCAATTTATCCGGTCGTGGCGATAAAGACATGCAAACGATGGCGAAACGCGAAGGAATTGAATTATGAGCCGTTTAGCTGCAACCTTTGAACAGCTCGCCAAATCAGGGCGTAAAGCGTTAATTCCCTTTATTACCACCGGCGATCCTACGCCTGATTTTACCTTGCCGTTGATGCACGAAATGGTAAAAGCTGGTGTTGATATTATCGAGCTGGGTGTGCCGTTTTCAGATCCGATGGCGGACGGCCCTGTTATCCAACGCGCAAGCGAACGCGCTTTGGCGCATAAGATGAGTTTGAGAAAAACTTTGGCGATAGCGGCGGAGTTTCGTAAAACCGACCAACAAACTCCAATAGTGTTAATGGGTTATCTAAATCCAATCGAGGCAATGGGCTATGAAGGCTTTGCCAATGCTGCCCAACGTGCCGATATTGATGGCGTATTAACTGTCGATTTACCACCTGAAGAAGGTGAGCAATGCGCGGCTTTGCTTAAAGAACGCGGCATAGATACCATTTTTTTATTAGCACCTAACAGTACCAATGACCGTATCAAAAAAATGGCTGCTGTTGGTAGTGGGTATCTCTATTACGTTTCACTCAAGGGCGTAACTGGTGCGGGTCATTTGGATGCCGCTGATGTGGAAAATAAGCTCAAACAAATCAAGGCTATTACAAAAATGCCGGTTAGTGTCGGCTTTGGTGTTAAGGATGCAGAAACTGCCAAAACCATTGCTGCACTGGGTGACGGAGTTGTCGTTGGCAGTGCCTTAATTAGTAAAATCGAAAACAATTTAGATAGTCCAGAACAAGCTAAATCTGAAATTATTGCGCTATTGTCTGCTATGCGGCAGGCAATCGACAAATAAGGTGATGCAGTTCACTTAAATAAATGAAAGAACAGCCAGAAATAAAGAAAATGAGTTGGTTTGAAAAAATTGTTTCTTCAACGATAAGGACGGATGCGTCCAACAAAAAAGCCGCTGTTCCCGAAGGCTTATGGAATAAGTGTCCAAGCTGTAATGCGATTCTCTATAATCTCGAATTGGAAAAAAACTTTAATGTTTGTCCCAAGTGCGAGCATCACATGCGGATTTCTGCCCGAATGCGACTTGAAATGTTTCTCGATGAAGAAGGTCGAGAAGAATTTGGCAAAGGCATTAAACCCACCGATCCTTTAAGATTTAAAGACAGTAAACGATACAAGGATAGGCTCAGTCAAGCGCAGAAACAAACCAAAGAAAATGACGCGCTACTGGTAATGAAAGGTCAATTACAAGGTCAAGATGTCGTCGCTGCGGCTTTCGATTTCAACTTTATGGCGGGTTCTATGGGGTCGGTCGTCGGAGAAAAATTCGTTCGAGGTGTGAATAAAAGCCTGGAATTGGGTGTTCCTTTTATCGTGTTTACGGCGAGTGGCGGTGCGCGGATGCAAGAATCCTTGTTTTCTTTATTTCAGATGGCAAAAACCAGCGCAGCATTAGCCAAACTGGCGGAAGCTGGAATCCCTTATATTTCTTTCATGACCGACCCGACGATGGGCGGAGTATCGGCGAGTTTAGCCATGCTGGGTGACCTCAATGTAGCTGAACCCAATGCCTTGATCGGTTTTGCAGGACCTAGAGTTATCGAGCAAACTGTACGAGAAAAACTGCCGGAAGGTTTTCAGCGCAGCGAATTTTTGCAAGAACACGGTGCTATCGACATGATTGTCGACCGACGCGAAATGCGCGATAAGATTGCGGCACTGCTGGCGATGATGACAGAGAACAAAATTGCTACCGATGAACCAGAGTCTGAAATTATCTCAAAAGAAGATGATGTAACACAGCTTTCTAAGCAGGATACCTAACTTACCTATCTTCAAATGGCTCATTTCGATACGTTGAAGGGTTGGTTAAGTTGGCAGGAAAGCTCACATCCTTTAACTATAGATCTGGGTTTGGAGCGGGTAGCAACGGTTTATGCCGCGCTCAATCCTGCTGGCGTTAAGCCGCTTACCATCACAGTTGCAGGGACAAACGGAAAAGGTTCGTGCATTGCGTATCTTGAGGCGATTTATCGGGCGCAAGGTTATCGGGTAGGTGCTTATACGTCCCCACATATTTTAAAATACAACGAACGCATCAAAATAGATGGGCTACCTGTATCGGATGCCACTATTTGCCAAGCATTTGAACGTATCGAAAATGTGCGAGATTGTACCTCGCTGAGTTATTTTGAGTTTGGCACCTTGGCAGCATTAGACATATTTTCCCACGCCAATCTTGATGTACAACTGCTTGAAGTCGGTTTAGGTGGGCGCTTAGATGCCGTTAATATTATCGAACCTGATGCTACCATCATCAGCAGTATTGGTATTGACCATGTGGCGTGGCTAGGCGAAACCCGTGAGTCCATCGCTTATGAAAAAGCCGGAATTTTTCGGGAATCTGTACCCGCAATCGTTGGTGATCCATCACCTCCCAACGCATTAATGCAAGTCGCCGATGCTAAAAATGCCTATTTTTATGCGATAGGCAAGGATTTTGGCTATACCAAACAACAAAACGGCTGGCAGTGGTTTGCAGGTGAAAAACAAATCAACCAGTTGCCTGAGCCAGCATTGAAAGGTGAGCATCAATATCGCAATGCCTCTGCTGTGATTTTGGCAACTGTACTACTCGCTGATAAACTGCCAGTCAGTGAGCAGTCAATTCGACAAGGAGTGCAAAATGTTCAACTGCCTGGGCGCTTTCAGTTGCTCGAAGGCGATATTCCCGTGCTTTTGGACGTAGGACATAATCCTGAAGCGGTAAGAACTTTGGTTGAATATCTGAGTCAAAATTTTCCCAACCGACGTATCCATGCTATCTTTTCCATGATGAGAGATAAAGATATTGATGAGGTTCTCAGGATTATGAACCCTGTGGTATACGACTGGTTTTTTGCACCCCTAAGCAATATCAGGGCAGCAACAGAAGCTTTAATGCGAGAAATTTTTTCACAACATGCAATGGATAACGTGTCGTTTGGTTATACTGGTTTCGCAGATGCCTTCGCTTCTGCAAAAAAACAGGCGGGTAAAGGTGACTTGTTACTCGTATTTGGTTCTTTCTTTTTAGTGTCTGATTGCTTGGCTGAATTTCAATAGGGTAGGTAGAAATAATGGATCATGAATTAAAACAACGTTTGATTGGTGCGGTTGTGGTAACTGCGCTCGCTGCTATATTTATCCCCATGTTGTTTGATGACCCCGTCGATAATAGTGGCAAAACCGTTACCGAATTAACGATTCCGCAAGCACCTACTGACGTTACCTCAGAAACCGCGCAAAAGCTTCCTGCCAACAAGGAGCAGGTGATGAGTAGGCCGGAAATTGAACTCAATGCTGCTGAAGTTGATGAAGAAGGTCATGTAAACTCGACAGGTGAAGAACAGGCAATATCCCCGTCTGCTGGCGTACAAACCGAACAACAAAAAATAGCGGAGTCTGCAACCGGAACAACAAGTTCGGATATAAAGGAAGTGGAATCTGTTAAAGAATTAACACTTCAACAATCCAGTCAAGACAATGACGAGCCATCACTGGATACCGGTGTAGTAGACGAAGCAAAACAAGCTAAAGAGAGTCAAGATAATACGGTTAAACCTATAGCGACTGTAAAAAAACCGGTAGTAAAAACAGTAGTTGCCGAGAAACCAAAAGCTAAAGTTGTTGCGCCTGCGGAAAAAACCGTCGAAAAGACCAAGATAGCTGCTAAAACTCTGAAAGAACCTATAAAAAAATCAACTTCAAAACTAGTGCGTTACTCCATACAAGCGGGTAGTTTCAGTAAGAAGGAAAACGCCCAAACCTTAGTAGAAAAGCTTCGCAAACAAGGAATGCCAGCATCCATAGTAACAAAAGGTGATTTATTTCGTGTCAAGATAGGACCGGCGTTAGACAAAGCCAAAGCCAAGGAAATGAAAGCAAAGTTGGATAAACAAAATATCAAGGGTTTGCTTACTTCCGAATGAAGTAAGGTTGTTCAATACCAAGAGTTGTTGATTTATAAGCATGATTTGGGTCGATAACGCCATTATTGCCTTGGTGGCAATTTATACTGTATTCGGCATTATCCGTGGGTTTGGGCAGGAAGCCTTTGCTATAGTCGTCTGGGTGATTGGTACAATAGTTGCTTGGTTTTTTAGTCAAGACTTTGCAATTTTGTTGTTGAAGTTTTTCAGCACCAGCTCGACCAGACTCGCAGTCTCTTTTATAGCATTAATCCTTATTACCCTAGTGATGGGCGGTATAATTAAACTATTATTAGGAGAAAGCGTAAAACAAACAAGGCTTACTTTTGTTGACCGTTTTGGTGGGTTGATTCTGGGTTTTGGTCATGGCTTGCTTGTGGTATTTGTCATGATTTTGGTAGCTGGGATAACACCCTTACCCAAAGATCGCTGGTGGCAACATTCAAAATATATTCCACCTTTTCAATCACTTGCCAGTTCAGTAAAAGGCAATATCTCGTCTACTGTAGCAAGTGCCATCAATTATCGTTAACGCCCGTGTGGCAGGTTAAAAAAACAATGTGTGGTATTGCGGGTATCGTTTCACATCAAAACGTCAATCAAGAACTCTATGATGCACTGACGGTTTTGCAGCATAGGGGACAGGATGCCGCCGGTATCGTCACCTGTGAAGATGGTCGCTTGTATTTGCGTAAAGAAAATGGTCTGACCCGCGACGTTTTTAACAATGCGGAAATGATGAAGCTGAAAGGCAATATGGGCATCGCCCATGTGCGTTACCCGACGGCGGGTTGTGCAAGTTCCACCGAAGCGCAACCGTTTTATGTCAACTCGCCATTCGGCTTAACATTGGCACATAACGGCAACCTGACCAACACGGAAGAACTCAAAACAGCCTTGTTCGTTGAAGACCAACGCCATATCAATACCGATTCGGACTCTGAAGTATTGTTGAACGTGTTTGCCCACGAATTGCAAACTTTAGGTAAGCTGAAATTAACTGTTGATGACGTATTCCAGGCTGTTTCCGGCGTTCATCGTCGTTGCCGTGGGGCTTATGCAGTGGTTGTCATGATTGCAGGTTTTGGGGTTTTGGGCTTTAGGGATCCACACGGCATCCGTCCCGTGGTATTTGGTGAAAGAAAGACTGGGCAAGGTTCCGATTTCATGATCGCATCCGAAAGTGTTGCATTGGATGTCTTGGGCTTTGATCTTATTCGTGATATTGCGCCAGGTGAAGCCATTTTTATTGAGGAATCAGGCAGGTTTCATAGTCAGCAATGTGCGGAAAAAACAGACCATTGCCCGTGCATTTTTGAATACGTCTATTTTGCCCGCCCTGATTCCATCATCGACAATATCTCCGTCTACAAAGCACGATTGCGGATGGGCGAAAAGCTCGCCGAGAAAATCCTGCGTGAATGGCCTGACAATGATATTGATGTGGTCATCCCGATTCCCGATACCAGCCGGACTGCTGCTTTGCAGATGGCTTATCTGTTAGATGTCAAATTTCGTGAAGGTTTTATCAAAAACCGCTATATCGGTCGAACGTTCATCATGCCCGGACAGAAAATGCGGGAGAAGTCAGTCAAACAAAAGCTCAATGCCATCGGTCTTGAATTTGAAGGAAAAAATGTATTGCTGGTTGATGACTCAGTGGTTAGAGGAACGACATCGGCGCAAATTATCCAGATGGCGCGCGATGCTGGCGCAGCAAAAGTGTATTTTGCCTCGGCTGCGCCGCCCGTGCGTTATCCTAACGTCTACGGTATTGACATGCCCGCCGCCAATGAACTGATTGCCCATAACCGCACCGAAGACGAAGTTTGTGTCGCAATTGGTGCTGACAAGATGATTTATCAAGATTTGGAAGATTTGATTGAATCCGTTGCGCGTGGTAATCGCAAAATAAAGCACTTCGACACCTCTTGTTTTAGCAAAATCTATATTACTGGTGATGTAGATGACGCGTATCTTAATCGTACTGAAAGCCTTCGCAACGACGGCGCACAAGCCAAACGAAATACCTTGGATTTTGTGGCCGAAATGTAATTTTGCAACATTTGTGACACTGTTATTTATTAAATGAAAGACATAGACTGGAAAAATTACGGCCTTGAAACCCAGGCAATAAGGGCAGGGCAGCATCGCACCCATGAAGACGAACACAGCCTGCCGATTTTTGCGACTTCCAGCTACGTGTTCAAAAATGCAGAGGAAGCATCGCTGCGTTTTACCGGACAAAAGCCCGGTAATATCTACTCCCGCTTTACCAATCCTACCGTAAACGCGTTTCAGGAACGCCTCGCACTTATGGAAGGCGGTGAGCGATGCTTGGCGTTTGCCTCAGGCATGGCGGCAATCTTGGCGGTTGGTATGGGTTTGTTGAAAGCCGGCGACCATGTGGTTTGTTCGCGGGGCGTGTTTGGCAATACTGTTTTGTTGTTCCAGAATTATTTCGGCAAATTTGGCGTTGAAACGGATTTTGTCGATTTGATAGATACAGCGGCCTGGGAAGTAGCCATTAAGCCCAATACCCGGTTTTTATTTCTGGAAACACCGTCTAATCCGCTTATCGAGATTGCAGATATTGAATTATTAGCTACTATTGCACATAAGCATGGCTGTTTGTTAATTGTAGATAACTGTTTTTGTACCCCAGTTTTGCAAAAACCGTTCGCATTGGGCGCTGATATTGTCATTCATTCAGCAACCAAATACATCGATGGACAAGGGCGTTGCGTGGGTGGTGCGGTTATTGCCAGTAACGAGATTATCGAAAAATCGATTTATCCGTATTTACGTACGGGCGGTGCGACCATGAGTCCATTTAATGCCTGGGTGTTTTTGTCAGGGTTGGAAACTTTGGCAGTTAGGATGAAAGCGCATTGTGACAGTGCGTTTGAATTGGCGAAGTGGTTAGAGCAATGCCCAGCAGTCAGCAAGATACATTATCCTGGCTTGGTTACGCATCCTCAGCATGAGCTGGCGAAACGTCAGCAAAGCCATTTTGGTGGGATAGTCAGTTTTGAGTTACATGGCGGTAAGGAACAGGCATGGAAATTGATCGATGCAACGGAAATGATCTCAATTACTGCAAACTTGGGTGATGTTAAAACGACAATCACCCATCCGGCAACGACAACGCATGGTCGTTTAACGCCTGAAGTTAGGGAGTTGGCGGGAATAAAAGATGGACTGGTCAGGATCTCGGTAGGTTTAGAAAGCATAGAAGACATCAAAAGGGATTTAGCACGGGGTTTGTAACACAATAGGAAACATCATGGTTTTGGCAATTGTACAAAGTTTATTCGCCGACAACGTTAGGTTACTCAAAAGCGAGGCATCTAAGACCGCTTATCAAGGCATGGGGATAGCGGTTGCGACGGTAATTATCGCTACGAGCCTGGTTTGTTTTGTTGACACAGGCACACTTTCGATTGAGGGGCTTTGGAGAGCTCAAAAACATAATATTGCCCTTTGGATATTAAATTGTATGCCCTTTGTGTTTGGAGTTTGGGGGCAGTATTCTAATTCCATGATTGCTCACCATGCAGGAGCAATGATTATTGACCAAACTCATGAGTTGCGTACCAAAACGGATGACTTGGAAAAGCAGACAGCGTATGTATCCACTCATGATCGACTGACTGATTTACCCACCAGAGCGTTGTTTTATGATCGCGTAGAAAGGGCGATTAACGCTACCATTTCGACTGATAAGCCACCTCGTAGCCTATCTATCTTGCTGATTGAAATAGAGAATTATAAAGACATCTACGAGGCTCTGGGCAGAAACAGCAGCGATTTGATACTCAAACAAATTTCTACCCGTCTGCAAGGTGTAAGTCTGGAAAGGGACGATATTGCCAAAATCGACAGCAGTGTGTTTAGTGTTTTGTTATCGGCACAATCTGATGTCGGTAGGGCGGAAGAGTTCGCAAAACAAATCCAAAAAACCATGGGAGTGCCTTTCAAAGTAGACGGATTGCAAGTTGCCATACATTCTGATGTAGGTATCGTGCATTTCCCAGAACATGGTAAAGATGTTGACACCCTCGTCCAAAGAGCCGGAGTTGCCCTACGAATAGCGCAAAAAGCCATCAAAGGCTATGCCACATACGAGCCGTCTTTTGACAAACAGACTCCACTGAGACTTACCTTAATATCGGAATTAAAACATGCTATAGAGCGGGATGGTCTGGAGTTGTTTTATCAGCCACAAGTCTCCATAAGAACAGCCGAAATCTGTGGTGTTGAAGCCTTACTGCGTTGGAATCATCCGGTACACGGCTTTATTTCGCCGGATGAATTCGTGCCAATGGCGGAACGCAACAGAATGATTAGGGCATTAACGCAATGGGTGTTACGGCGAGCATTCAGGGATTGTGCCAACTGGCATAAACAAGGCTTGCCGTTCAAAGTTTCTGTCAATTTATTGGCTAAAGATCTGCACGATCCAGAGCTGCCCGATTTAATATCAGGCGTGGCAGTTTCCGCAGGCATTAAACCGGACTGGATTATACTTGAGATCACCGAAGGATCGGTCATGTCTGATCCTGATAGGGCGTTAGAAGTGATTAAACGGCTATTTGAAATGGGTTTCCAATTTTCAATTGATGATTTTGGAACAGGTTATTCTTCCTTGGCTTACCTAAAGAAGCTTCCGTTAGCAGAGATCAAAATTGACAAAGCGTTTGTTATGGATGTTTTGAACAGTGAAAATGACGCTGCTATTGTTAAAGCCACCATTAATTTGGGGCATAATCTCGGCCTTTTGGTGACCGCAGAAGGCGTAGAAAGCAAAGAAGTCATGAGCAAGCTAAGGGAATACGGGTGTGATGTTGCCCAGGGATATTTTTTTAGCAAACCGGTATCGGTGCAAGACTTTAATCAGTGGGTGAGCGATGCACACTGGAAAATTGCTGGCTGATAGCTTGAGAATCTTTGTATAAATCCTTCGACAAACTTAGAGGAAGTTGAATTAACGTTTGCAGAATTCTGATTACGGCGAAGAAAAAATAAAAATTTGTAATCTTTCTTGAATTCTCAAACAGCTATTTCCGCATCAGACAGCAGATCATTCAGTTTTTGACTCCGCTCCAACGCAAAAAGCTCATCAAAACCGCCCACATGAAAATCGCCGATGTAGATTTGCGGTACGGTGCGGCGTTTGGTTTTTGCCATCATCTCTTCTCGTAATCCAGCTTCTTCATCGACATTGATTTCCGTGTACTTTACCCCTTTCTGGGCTAGCAAACGCTTTGCCATGATGCAATAAGGGCAGATTTTGGTGGTGTAGATGATGATTTCGGTCATAAGCTGGTTTGTTAAACACTAAAATGTCGTTATTTTATAGATAATCCAGAACTTACTCAATTCGGCACAGTGCTAGGGACACCAATAGTATGGGATAATAAGCGCATGATTTTTCAGTTATTCCCTAGACGTTCAAATATAAAGTTGGTTCAACAATGAGATGTCCATTTTGCGCCACCCAAGATACGCGGGTGATTGATTCCCGATTGGCTAACGAGGGCGACCACGTTCGGCGGCGGCGCGAGTGTATCGCCTGTAAGGAACGTTTCACCACCTTTGAAACTGCAGAACTGACCTTGCCGCGCGTCGTCAAGCGCAATGGCATCCGCGAGCCATTTGATGAAAACAAGCTGCGTTCTGGTATGTTAAGGGCGTTGGAAAAACGGCCCGTTGGCAGTGATGACATTGAAGCCGCCGTCAACCGGATCAACAAAGAATTGCTGACCAGCGGCGAGCGGGAAGTGACAACGCAAGAACTCGGTGAAAAAGTGATGCGGGAATTGAACCTGCTGGATCATGTCGCGTTTGTGCGCTTTGCTTCCGTGTATCGTAGTTTTCAAGATGTCAGCGAATTCACTGATATGATTGAAGGTCTGCAAAAGAAATAACATGCCAGCCCAAGATCAACTAGATGCTTTTTACATGGCAAGGGCAATCTATCTAGCAAAGAAAGGTTTATATACCACAGACCCAAACCCCCGTGTTGGCTGTGTCTTGGTCAAAGATGGCAGGATAATTGGCGAAGGTTGGCATAAACAAGCGGGTCTGCCTCATGCCGAAGTTGAAGCGCTAAACAATACAACCGAAGACACAAATGGCGCGACAGCTTATGTCACCTTAGAACCTTGCAGCCATCACGGACGAACACCGCCGTGTTGTGAAACGCTGGTCAAAGCAGGCATTAAACGTGTGGTTGCCGCCATGCAAGACCCTAATCCAAAGGTTTCTGGAAATGGCTTTGCTTGCCTTAAAGCCGCAGGTATTGAGGTAAGTTGCGGTGTGCTGGAAGAAGATGCTCGTGTATTAAACCGTGGTTTTATCATGCGGATGACCGAAAACCGCCCGTTTGTCCGTAGCAAACTGGCGATGAGCCTGGACGGGCGTACCGCGATGGCATCCGGCGAAAGCCAATGGATTACTTCGCCGGAAGCCAGGGCGGATGTGCATCGCTTACGGGCGGAAAGCTCGGCGATCCTGACCGGCATCAATACCGTACTCGCAGATGACCCGTCCTTAACGGCGCGGATAGATAAAGAAGTCGTACAACCGATTCGGGTGGTGCTGGATTCCCACTTGCAAATTCCGACGAATGCCAAGATGCTGGGATTAACGGGGCGGACGATAATCTTAACGTGTAAACAATCGAATGCCGTTTGTCCTGAGCTTGTCGAAGGACATAAAGACAAACTCCAAAAATTACAAAATGTGGGTGCTGAGGTTTATCAATTGCCTGAAAAACAAGGCCGACTTGACCTTGCCGAAGTCATGAAATTTTTGGCTGGACAGGAAATCAATGAAGTTTTAGTCGAAGCAGGCGCGGTGCTGAATGGCGCGTTATTGGCTGAAAATTTGATGGATGAATGGGTTATTTATATGGCAGCGAAAATTCTAGGCGACCAAGGGAGAGGGTTATTTCATTTGCCAGGTTTGGATAAATTGTCTGGTAGTAAGGAAATGAAATTTAAAGATGTTAGGCGGGTGGGGCAAGATATAAAAATTATAGGAGCATTGCGATGATAAGTTTTTTAAAAAATAAAGAACCTAAAAAGTACTCTGAAAAAGCTCAGGAGAAACGAGCTGAACAATTTATGAATGTCTCTACAAATGTTTTTACAGCAGTAATAGTAGGTGTTCTTGTAGTTCCCTTAACTGAAATGCTAAAAGCAAGTTTCGATTTAAGCGTAAATGCTGATTCGTTTACTTATATGGGGTTAGCTGAGAGACTTCATTCTCATCCATTTAGCGTATTATTTTTTCTAATATTTTATTTTGCGGCACTTCTGTTTTCGGCATGGTCAAGAAAAATGGCTCTGGATATTTATGATCGCCTTGATGAAAATCAGCAAATATAAAATAAACAATAAGTTACCATGTTCACAGGAATCATCACCGCAATCGGCAATATAACCGCCATCGAACCCAAAGGCGGCGACTGCCGCTTAACCATCAATACCGGCAAGTTATCGCTATCTGACACGCAACTAGGCGACAGCATAGCCGTCAACGGTGTGTGCTTGACCGCAATTGAACTCGGCAAGCAGCACTTCTGCTCGGATGTGTCCAACGAAACCTTATCCAGATCGACCTTGAAACATGCCGTGGTCGGTACACCCGTCAATCTGGAACTGGCCTTAACACCCACAACCCGCATGGGTGGGCATATCGTTAGCGGGCATGTGGACGGCATCGGTGAGCTGGTTGAGCTTAAGCCGGATGCCCGTTCCTGGCGGTTGTCGTTCAAAGCACCAGATGAATTGGCAAAATATATCGCCGAAAAAGGCTCTATTACCATCAATGGCATTAGCCTGACTGTCAATACCGTGAATGGCGCTTTATTTAGTGTTAACATCGTGCCCCATACGCTTAAGGAAACGACTCTTGCGGATATAAAAGTAGGTGGTCAAGTCAATCTTGAGGTCGATTTATTGGCGAGGTATTTGGAACGACTGCTTCAGGGCGATGCCGCCGCCAAACCAAAAACTGCAATTACTGAAGCTTTTTTACAAGAAAACGGCTTCCTCCGTTAATTACATAGACATAAATGAACACCATCGAAGAAATCATAGAAGACTTACGTCAAGGTAAAATGGTCATCATTATGGATGATGAAGACCGTGAAAATGAAGGCGATCTGGTTATGGCGGCTGCTTTTACGCGCCCAGAAGATATTAACTTTATGGCGCGGTATGGTCGTGGTTTGATTTGCCTGACCTTGACCAGTGAGCGTTGCCAGCAGTTGCGTTTGCCGTTGATGATTAATGAAAACAAAACCACGCACTCGACCAATTTCACCGTTTCGATTGAAGCCGCAACGGGCGTGACCACAGGCATTTCCGCTGCCGACCGCGCCCGCACTGTGCAATGTGCCGTGGCGACAGATGCCAAGCCGGAAGACCTGATCCAGCCGGGACATATCTTCCCGCTGATGGCGAAATCTGGCGGCGTGTTGAATCGAGCAGGGCATACCGAAGCGGGTTGCGACTTGGCAAGATTGGCAGGCGTTGAACCTGCCGCAGTTATCGTCGAAATCCTTAACGAAGACGGTTCGATGGCGAGAAAGCCGGATTTGGAGACATTTGCCCAGCATCATAACCTCAAAATCGGTACAATCTCCGACCTGATCCATTACCGCATCCAGCATGAAAACACCCTGGAACGCATCAGCGAATGCGCTTTCCCGACTGAGTTCGGGGATTTTCGACTCTATGCTTATCAGGACAGGAACGATAATAACCTGCACTTGGCATTGGTCATGGGGCAAGTATCTGACGGTGAACCTGTTTTGGTTAGGGTTCATGCTCGGAATTTATTGGATGACGTGTTTTCATCCAAACGCACTGACCGCAGTATCCCGATGCGTATCGCCATGCAGAAAATAGCCAAAGAAGGTCGTGGCGTGTTGGTTGTCATCCGGCAAAATGAAAGTAACAAAAACCTCGTGGAGTTAATCCACCGCTATCAGCTTGAAGACAATGGTGTAGCGATACCTGAATCACAGCCACCCGACTGGCGCATGACGGGGACGGGTGCGCGAATCTTATCTGACCTTGGCGTACATAAATTGAAGGTATTAGGCGCACAGAAAAAATACGTCGGCCTTGCAGGATTTGACCTGGAAGTGACGGAGCATGTGAGCTGTGAGGCGTGGGAAGGCAGTGAGATAAGTAAATAAAGAAATTCCCTCTCCCCACGGGAGAGGGCTAGGGTGAGGGGAATAAAACGTAATTTTTAAAACCCTCATCCCAACCTTCTCCCAGAGGGAGAAGGAGATTTGTGAATTTTAAACCAAACAGAGAAACACAATGTCCGCAATAACAACCATCGAAGGAAACCTATCCGCCCAAGGTCGCACCTTGTGCATCGTCGCATCACGGTTTAACAGCTTTATCGTCGAACAGCTACAAGCTGGTGCGATTGATACCTTAGTCCGTCACGGCGCAGACCGGGCGAACATCCACGTCGTTAAAGCCCCAGGTGCGTTTGAATTGCCATTGGTCGTGCAACGCGTTGCCGCGAGCAAAAAATACGATGCCATCATAGCCGTTGGTGCGGTAATACGTGGCGGTACGCCACATTTTGAATATGTCGCTGGCGAATGCGTTAAGGGAATAGCTACCGTTGCTATGCAATATGATATACCGGTAAGCTTTGGTGTACTGACCGTCGATACCATTGAACAAGCCATCGAACGCGCTGGCACGAAAGCGGGCAACAAGGGCGCGGAAGCAGCTATGTCTGCGATAGAAATGATGAGCCTGCTGGAAAACTTAGCCAAACAATGAGCCAAACCAAAACCAACGCACGTAAAGCCGTCGTGCAAGCGCTCTACCAATGGCAGATGACCGGGCAAAGCCTTATCAGCATTGAATTACAATTTGAGGAAGATGGTCGTTTAAAAGGCGTACAAAAAAGCTACTTCAAAGAGCTGTTTCACGGCATCCCCCAATGCGTGGACACCATCGACGAAGTCCTCAGTGAATTTGTTGACCGCCCTGTTGACGTTATTGATCCCGTTGAACGGGCGATATTGCGGTTGGGGGCTTATGAATTAATGCACCGTCCCGAAATGCCGTACCGCGTCGTCCTGAATGAAAGCATCAACCTTGCCAAATACTTTGGGGCGGATGGCAGCCATCGTTACGTGAACGGGATTTTGGATAAGGTGGCGCAGGAGAAAAGGACAATAGAGATAACGTCTCGGTCATCAAATACGTAGCTTTCACATAACACCATATGACATCTTTAGGTTTTGGCCCTGTTTATATAAAAAATGGTAAGCATAAAGGTCGTATAGGTTATTTTGATGATCTTCATACCGAAAAGAAGATTGAAAAAGCCGTTGTCATATTCGGACATCCTCTACTCACATATAATCATGATGTTATTTCGTTTGATTGTTTAGAGGCTATTAATAGCCATAATCTTCTCAAGCGTATAGATTATCTATGGAGAGTAATTTATCTTAAAAGCGAAAATAATAAACATATTTCTGACACCAAGAAAATTACATATTTAGAAGAAATTAATTATATCCATAGTTTGCTTAGTGACAGGATGTTTGATGCGATGTTTAAACATGAACAAAACGAAATAAATGTATTTCTATCTCATTCTTCTGATGACAAAAATTTTGTTAAATCTTTAGCTGTTGATTTAAAACACTATGGAATTTCTGTTTGGCTTGATGAGTGGGAAATTGACATTGGAGAATCAATTCCGACTAAAGTTGCAGAGGGTATTGAAAACTGTCAATTTTTGGCACTAATTTTGTCTGAAAAATCAGTGCAATCAAAATGGGTAGAAAACGAATGGCAAGCAAAGTATTGGGAAGAATTACAGAACGGGAAAATTCATTTGTTACCAATATTGATTGAGGACTGTGAAATTCCTAGGTTATTGAAACATAAAAAATATGCTAATTTTATAAATGGTTATGACAACGCATTAGAAGAGCTTGTTAAGTCAATTAAAAGGTTAAGTAACATCAGCTAAATTGCACTTCATTAGGTGAATTATTTCCAAATAGTGTGAACGTCACTAAATTAAAAAAAGTTATTAAAATTTTAACCCACCGTTCTTTATTTTGGGCGTGACGGGGTATGTTACCCCGTCACTTACGTTTTATTGATGTTTACAATATTGAAGCACATTAAAAAACTATGTGGACGGGGCAACATGCCCCGTCCGGCACGGTAGTTTCATTAAAAACATACAAAATGAATTTAGTTTTGGAAAATGCTTAATCCGCAAGGTTGTGGAGCGGAATAGTCGTGTAGGGTGCATTCCATGCACCATTGGTGCGTAAAACGCACCCTACTTTGGGAGTGACGGGGTATGCTACCCCGTCACTTACGTTTTATTGATGTTTACAATATTGAAGCACATTAAAACTATGTGGACGGGGCAACATGCCCCGTCCGGCACGGTAGTCTAAAAAATGCTTGCTTGATAACTGATTCGGTTTTACTAAAAACATACAAAATGAATTTAGTTTTGGAAAATGCTTAATCCGCAAGGTTGTGGAGAGGAATAGTCGTGTAGGGTGTATTCCATGCACCACTTGGTGCGTAAACATACCCATAACACATTTGTCCTTGCCAATTGCCAATAAAGCACTAAAATAAGCCCTTATATTTGGGTGTCTTATGCAACAAATCCTGGCTTCATTCAGCGCGAGCATTTCCGAACTCAAAAAAAATCCCTCTGCCTTGCTGAATAAGGCGGAAGGCGAAGCGATTGCCATCCTTAACCATAACTCGCCTACCGCTTATTTGGTGCCGGCAGATGTTTATGAACAGTTGTTGGAAAAATTAGAAGATTATGAACTCGGTAAAATCGTAAAGGAACGGCAAGCCGAAAAGCCATTTGCAATTGAAGTAGCGCTGGATGACCTTTAGGCTGAAATTCCTGCCCAGCGCCAAGAAAGAGTGGGATAAGCTGGATAACAGCATTAAAGTCCAGTTTAAGAAGAAACTCGAAAAATGCCTGGAAAATCCGCATATTCCCGCCAATAAATTACGCGATTTAGATTCCGCTTACAAAATAAAACTTCGTTCGTCTGGTTATCGCTTGGTTTATGAAGTTGATGACCAAGATGTCATTGTATTCGTCATCGCCGTTGGCAAACGGGAAAACAGTGTCGTTTATGATAAAGCGAAGGAAAGGTCGAAGTCGTAGCGTGGTAGGATGCATAAAAAGCACCCTACATCAATCAATTTTATAACTGACAATTTGATTTCCGAATTCTCTCTCATCGACCGCTTTTTCAAGCGGCAAACAACCAATCCATCTGTCGCTCAGGGTATAGGCGATGACTGCGCCTTGTTATCCATGCCAAATGGGTATGAATTAGCCATTACCACCGACACGATGGTGGAGAATGTCCACTTCTTCGCTGGATGTGCCCCTTACCAATTAGGCCATAAGCTATTGGCGGTTAACTTGAGCGACCTCGCCAGCATGGGTGCGAAGCCGCTTGCGGTTACATTGGCCTTAACCTTGTCTAATGTTGATAAAAACTGGCTGCAAGCCTTTGCCGACGGTTTTTTTGCTTTGGCTGATCGTTATTCGGCGGATTTGATTGGCGGCGATACCACGTCCGGCCCGTTAACGTTAACTGTGACGGCATTAGGTTTAGTGCCTACAGGACAAGCACTCAGGCGTTCAACAGCCAAACCGGGCGACATCATTTGCGTAACGGGGCATCTTGGCGATGCAGGGCTAGGTTTAAAAATCAACCAAGGTTACGACTGCAAACAGCCGGATGCTGCCCTAAATCGGTTTAACCAGCCTGAGCCACAAGTTGTTTTTGGACAGGCTTTAATCGGTATAGCCAATGCCTGTATCGATATTTCAGATGGATTGGTTGGTGATTTGGGGCATATCCTAGAACAAAGCCGGGTAGGTGCTTGTCTGGATTGGGAGGCTTTGCCCTTATCGACAGAAGTCCTTGCTTATATCGAAAACACAGGTGATTGGGCTATGCCGTTGACTGCCGGGGACGATTATGAGCTGTGCTTTACCGTCAGCCCAGGTAAGGTTGATGCCGTAACCTTTCCGTACACTAAAATAGGCTTTATCGAAGCCGAACTGGGATTGCGGCTCAACAAATCAAGCAACATTCAACCATTAGGGGTCAAAAGTTTTGAACACTTTTCTTAATGCCCATTACGGCAAAAATCGGCTAACACCCAAGCAAATCCTGTCAGACCCAATCCTGTTCCTGGCATTCGGTTTCGGCTCAGGCTTGGCAAAAAAAGCTCCCGGCACGTGCGGTACGTTGGCGGCAATTCCGCTTTATTGCGTGCTGGCGCAAACGGGGAATATCTTCTACAGCTTGGTAATGCTAGCCGTTACGATTGTGGGCATCTGGATTTGTGGGTTGGCGGCAGATAAGCTGGGCGAACACGATTTTGGAGGTATCGTTTGGGATGAAATTGCCGGTTATTTGATTACCCTTTGGTTTATCCCATTTAGCTGGCAAGGTGTGGTGCTGGGTTTTATTTTATTCCGGTTCTTCGACATCCTCAAGCCCTGGCCGATAAAAGTAGCAGATCGGCGCGTACAAGGGGGTTTTGGGATTATGCTGGATGATGTGTTGGCAGGGGTGTTGGCTAATGTGGTTTTGGTGCTGATTTTGCGGTGGTGGGGTAATTGATTTTAAGGGATTAACAACGATAATCAAAACCAAACAATCAGGCTATAAAATCTGCCCAAGCGCAAAAGCACTCAAGAAAGTTGCGATGAAGTAGAGTAAAGCTAAAACCATGCTGGCAGCAATGTTGATAAGCAAGGTGCGTTTTATGATGTAAGAAACTATCGCGTAGTACCAAGCTAACAATAAGAAAAATAAGTAATAACTGTAAAGATCTTCGGATACTGTCAGCCACACCATAACCGGTACTACGAATGCCGAGATCAGATTGGCACTAAACATGAATGCCGTGGTGACTTGTACATAGGCATAAAGGGTTTTGTTCAGAAAGAGCATGATGCCGATAAATGCCAACATTAATACCGTTTGTAGGCTGATTTCATAAAGTGACTCGAAAGGGTCATCAATCATATTGGCTTGTAACAAATAGCCGATAACAAAATAAATGAGCAGGCTTTTTCTGAACAAACCTACCGATCTCGGCAGTTCCAAGGGATCGTTATTCAACCAACATAGCGCTAAGTATTCTCTTATGGTATCCATAATTGCTTAGTTTAGGGCAGTTAATGAGGTTGCATCGGTATCAATTAATCAGAAGAATTTGGTTTGCGGTTGTTATAGGTGCTGAAACTATCATTCAGTGCCTGAACCAAATCTTTGGTTTTATCTGAGAGTTGGGTCAACCGTGCTTTGTTTTTCTTATTCCAACCCGCAGGTTCTGAAAAATTAAGTAACATTCGCGAAAAGGTCAGGTTCGATTCAAACATTTCGCCCAAATTTTCCATCAAATGCAGTTCTTTCTGGCGAATCTTAAGTTTGTTAACGATAAATTTGGCTTGCATCTTGCTCATTATCAAGTGCGAGGGCATCATGATAGCAATGATAACCAGGATGGCTATAGGTCCAATAATGGGGTCAATCAGCAAGTCAATAACGCCAATTTGTAATTCCGCAAACACAATCAGTGCCGCTATAGAGCCAAGGATGATAAGGCTGGACATGTTAACCCGTTCTTTCCAAAGAGCTATGCCTTCTTTAACCTCAGGAACGACGGTATTTTCAATTTCATGAATGCTTTTTTCTAAGGTGTATAGAATCCGGTATGATCGATCATGTTCAACATTGGCTAAACGCAGATCAATTTCAGTAAATTGCGGCGTATTTTGAGCATTAACGCTGTGTTCCTGGTTGGGTAGCAGGATAAATTGTCCGGTATTAAGGCCGATGTCGGCCAATCTGCGTTGCCAGGAGGAGATGATTTCGCTGCTTTTGGTGGGGTAAAAAGTCGCTGCTGGCGCATCAATAAGATAGATAAATTTATTGGTGTCCTGATGTGAGGTAATTTGTTGCACCAGCTCATTCATCAGAGACGTAGATGTTTCAAACACATCACAAAATACGAGGACTAGATCAGAATTTTCGAGAATATGGGTCGTTAACATCGATATCACGGGAGTGGCCGATGTTGCGCTGACATTCGGTGCATCGATAAACAATTTACCTTTCAGGCGGTCGCTGTTAATGGTTTTTAATTCCAGATACGAGTTGATACGGCGGCCTTCACCTTCTTGTAACTGCTCGATTTTCTCGCTGATCTGGTAAAACGGGTAACGATGATCAACATCCAGAGCGGTTCCTGGTAAGGTCGCAGGGGTGGCTTGGTTGCTATTTAGCAGTACCGTAAATTTGTGGCTGGATGCCTGAATGCCAGAAAGTAGCTGATCGGTACTCAGATAACTGTTGATAAAGCGCGATTTAGCGGTGGAATTGCCACCAATCAGGCTAACGACAGGCCACCAGGAGTACTTGCTGGCGGTGGTTTCTTCGTTCTCAATCAATCCCAAGTCATATTCAACTTGATCGAGTTCGTGGAACACTTTTGCTGCGTTCAGTAATACTGGATTGTCATTAGCAAAGTGCTTTTCCAAGTTGACCAGGTATTTGCTAACTGTTTTATCAGCCATTAAGTTGACCCCATTTTGTTGAGTTTTTATAGGTATGAAGCAGGCTAAAAGTATACACCCAGAATGGTTTAATGATAAAAACAAGGGGAAAATTTATTGATTTTTTTAGCACTTCTCCGCTTATACCGAGTCCTAGAACTAACTGTTGGCAAGATTGCCATTGCCCTTCATAATACGCGGCAAATGATGAAAGGTACGAAGAATTTGCTAATAAACCGACGTTGCGTAGGGATTACTACTTGTGTTATCGCAGGATTGCTACAGGCATGTATGCCTTTTGCACTAGGAAAGTATGGGCCGGACGACCAACCACGCGAAGAGTTTGAACAGCGCGTCGAAGCGGCATTTCGGTTGCAAAACCGAATGACCAGTGAAGTCATGGTGATGCAGGAAGGCGATGTGGCGGCTAAAGATCATGAAGCTATCCTTCAAGCCGAGCAGCTCATGGAAAAAAACTGCAACTATCTTAATGAATATGTTTCACGTGATATAGACGGACTTAATAAAGGATTGTTTCTGCAACGGCATGTAGAGAAATCTGTACTGGATTGCGAGACGGCTGCCCGTAATGTCGAAGCGTTACTAAAAGCGCGTTAGCGGATTACTCAGGAGTCAGGATTGAATTCTGCGGTGGTTTGCTGTCGTCGGTATCAGGATAATCCAAGGTATAGTGTAACCCTCGGCTTTCCTTACGTAATTTAGCACAGCGGATAATTAATTCCGCCACAATTACCAAGTTACGCAGTTCCAGTAAGTCGCTGGTTACCCTAAAGTTTCCGTAATATTCTGCGATTTCCTGTTTCAGCAAATCCACGCGGTGCATGGCTCGATCTAGGCGTTTGTCTGTCCTGACGATGCCGACATAATCCCACATAAACCGCCTGAGTTCGTCCCAATTGTGCGAAACCACGACTTCTTCGTCGGAATTGCTGACTTTTGATTCGTCCCAGTCACGGATGGCAGGAGGTGCAGGAATGTCCGCAAGTCTTTTCAAAATATCTTCACTGGCGCGGTCAGCAAAAACCAAACACTCTAATAATGAATTGCTCGCCATGCGATTTGCGCCGTGCAGGCCGGTACTGGCGACCTCGCCGACTGCATACAGGTTTGCGATGTCCGTCCGGGCATAGCTGTCGGTCATTACCCCGCCGCAAGTGTAGTGTGCTGCTGGTACGACGGGAATCGGTTGCTTGGTGATGTCGATGTCAAATTTGAGGCATTGCTCGTAAATATTGGGAAAATGCTCCTTAATGAAATCCGCCGATTTATGGCTGATGTCGAGATATACGCAGTCTATACCGCGTTTTTTGATTTCGTGGTCAATCGCGCGCGCAACAATATCGCGTGGTGCAAGCTCGCCGCGTGGATCGAAGTGCTGCATAAACGGCGAGCCATCCGGCAATACCAATTTGCCGCCTTCACCGCGCACTGCTTCCGTTATCAGGAAAGAACCAGCGTTGGGGTGATATAAACAGGTTGGATGGAACTGCATGAATTCCATATTACTGACGCGGCAACCTGCACGCCAAGCCAAAGCAATGCCGTCCCCAGTGGCGCTTTGTGGGTTGGTGCTGTACAGGTAAACCTTGCTGGCACCACCTGTGGCTAAGACCACAACACGGGCGGAAAGAGTTTTGACCTGTTGTTTTGTTGAATCTAAAACATAAGCACCAACGGCTTTTTTGGTTGAGCTTCCTGCTTCAACCGTGATTAATTCGACGACATTATGGTGTTCAAACAAGGTAATGTTCGAGTGTTCTTTGGCACGATCAATCAATGACAGCGACACTGCCTTACCTGTCGCATCAGCGGCATGGACGACACGGCGGTGCGAATGTCCGCCTTCTCGCGTTAAATGTAATTTGGTGCCGCCAGTCGTGACGGTTTCTTCGGTAAATACAACACCTTGTTCGCGCAGCCAATTGATGGAGTTTTTGCCGTAAGTTACTGCTAATCTAACGATTTCAGGGTCGCAAAGCCCCGCGCCGGCATTCAAGGTATCTTCAATATGGGATTCAATGGAATCTTCCGCATCAAACACCGCTGATATGCCACCTTGGGCGTAGTATGTGCTGCCTGCGGTCAGGGCAAATTTAGATAATACGGCAACCGTTAGCGAATGATCCGCCAATTTCAGTGCCAAGCTTAGACCGGCTCCACCGCTGCCAATAATCAGAACATCATGCGTATCACAAGTCATACTAAATTTACAGGCGGAAAGATTTCGGATTATTTAAAAATAAACAGGCTGTTAGCCCTGATAGCCAAAGTTGTGGCTTACCAAGCTTAGTTTGTGGATAATAGCGGTTTTTTGCATGATAGCAATTTTTTTCTAGTCGAGAACTTTTACCACTCAATCCTGTCTACCTACATAGTTGAAACCTCAGTGAACGACCGCACCAGAAATATCGAGCTTTTAGACGAAGAACTGGTATCGCGGGTTCAACAGGGCGATAAATCCGCGTACGATATTCTGGTGATCCGGTATCAGCATAAGATTATTCAACTGGTTAATCGTTATGTTAAAGATCACAGCGAGGCGCAGGACGTAGCTCAAGAGGCTTTTATCAAGGCTTACAGGGCGTTAGGGAGTTTTCGCGGGGATTCTGCTTTTTACACATGGTTATACCGTATTGCGATTAATACGGCAAAAAACTATCTGGTGTCGCGGTCAAGAAGAAATTCTGATTACCATATCGATGTGCAAGATGCAGAAGCAGTTGAAAATGCGCCGCAATTGCAAGGCTTAGAAACCCCAGAGCGGGAATTGTTGAGTGAAGAAATAGTCAAGACCATCCAGTTGGCAATTGACAATTTACCGGAAGAAATGCGGGTGGCGATTATGTTACGGGAGTTTGAAGGCATGAGTTATGAAGAAATTGCAGAGGCGATGGATTGCCCAGTAGGTACGGTTCGTTCGCGCATATTCAGGGCGCGTGAGGCGATAGACAGTAAGTTAAACCCTTTGCTCGATTAATGGTGAAGTTCGATGCGTGATGAAGTCAATCAAAAAATTTCCTGGCTTGTTGATGGTGAGCTGGGTCACGATGAAACGTTGGATTTGTTGAAAAAAATACAATCAGATGAGGTGCTTAAAGCTAAGATGAGTCGGTATCAAGCAATTAGTCAGGCATTAAAGACGGATGAGTTTTACCAAGTCCGATGCGATTTTTCTCATCAAGTTTTTCAAGAAATTCAGCAAGAACCCACTTATTTCCTCCCGCAATTAAAACCCCAACACCCTCCGCAAGTCCAAGATACCGATAAACAATCCAAACGCAAATTGTATGCAGTGGCGGCATCAACCCTAGTCGCTGCGGTATTGGTGGGTCAAAGCTTACGTGATGACACAGCCGGAAATCAATACCAAACGGTAACCGCAATGGCTGTCTCAGGTCAACAGCTACCATTCTCTGCCAATCAGCCAGACAAGCTCAAGCAACGTCGCCAGCCCTTAAACGCCGAGTTTAATGATTATCTGCAAGCTCACAATAGCAGTGTCTACACCAATGGTGAGGTTCTGTTACAACCCTACGCCAAAGTGACTGCCTACGGTCAGGAATGATTGCGGTGCGGATTCTCTTTACCCTTTTGTTAGCAGCGATGAGTGCAGTCTCCGCCGCTGAAAATCCGTTGACGGCCAAACAAATCCTCCAAAAAATGGTCAAGGCAATGGAGGTATCCAATTATCAGGGTACGGTTGTTTTTTTAAAGAATGACAAGCTGGAAGCGATGAAATACTTTCATACCAGCGAAAAAAACCAAGAGCAAGAACGCTTGGTGTCCCTAAATTCCCCTCAGCGTGAAATCATCAGAAATTCCGATGAAGTCACTTGCCTGTATAAATTGACCCAACAGGTAATTGTTGACCATCGACCTTATGAGCATTCATTCATTGTTGATGTCCCGAAAAACCTGGATGAACTGGATACCAGCTACCAGTTTGAGGTTGTAGGTGAGGAAGATGTGGCAATGTTGCCCTCCTACGTTGTTGCCATCCAGCCCAAAGATGATTTTCGCTACATCCGAAAAATATGGATAGCCAAAGAACAGTTTTTGCCTATGAAAGCAATCGTTTATGGTCTTTCTGGTATTGTTTTAGAGCAAGTGGTATTTACCGAAATGCAGATTAACAAACAGCCTCTGAGTAAAGATAAGGTAGTCGCTGAGGTGAGCAAAGTAACGGCGACTGCATCAGAATCAGAAAATAATGCCTCTTTTGAGGTGACTGCTTTGCCATTAGGTTTCAAGCAAATATTTTTTAGCCGTAAACCCCTGCATCAAACCGATCAACCGGTAGATCATCTGTTGTTAAGTGACGGCTTTGCTTCTGTTTCAGTTTATCTGGAGTCAAAAAAAGCCAATACGACACCGGATTCCCGACTTCCTGAGGGGATACATTCCGTGGGAGCAATCAATTCCATGAGCCGTAGCTTGGCGGATTCCCAGCTTACGGTATTAGGAGAAGTGCCTGCCTCAACAGTCAAATATATTTCCGAAGGTGTAAAACTTCGCAATTCCACACCTTGAATTCTCTCGACTATCTTGATTACTCGACAGAGAAATAGCTTTTATCCCATACTTACGCACGTTTACCGTTTTCAAAGTGTCTTGAAAGGTGTTAGTGTTGCCCGTAATATTGTTCCTGTTCTATATTTAACTGCTTGGATGTAATGGAGGTTTTATGCTCAAAAGGGTGATTTACTGTGTATTTTTAATGGCTGTAAGTAACCAAACTGTTTTTGCACAGTTACCGGATTTTACCGAGATGGTAAAAACCAATGGCGTGGCTGTCGTCAACATCAGCACGACCCAAAAAGCAAAGCCAGCGGTTAAAGGGATGCCAAAAAATCAACAGATGCCTGAAGGTTTGCCTCCCGAAATGGAGGAGCTTTTTAAGCACTTTTTCAATGATCCTGAAGGCGGTGGCGGGTTCGGTGGTGAGGATACGCAGTCATTGGGTTCGGGTTTTATCATCTCCCAGGATGGTTATATATTAACTAATCACCATGTCGTAAAAGATGCCGACGAAATTGTCGTCAAGTTTTCGGATCGGCGTGAATTACTGGCAAAACTGATAGGTTCGGATGCGCGTACGGACATCGCCTTATTAAAAGTCCAAGCCACTGATTTGCCAGTAGTTAGCATTGGTTCGCCTAATGATTTAAAAGTAGGCGAATGGGTGTTGGCTATCGGCTCTCCGTTCGGATTTGAACAGTCGGTTACCGCTGGCATTGTCAGCGCGAAAGGGCGGAGCTTGCCGGGTGGTAATTATGTACCGTTTATACAAACCGATGTCGCCATAAACCCAGGCAATTCAGGTGGGCCTCTATTCAATATGGACGGCAAAGTGGTTGGCATAAATTCGCAAATTTATAGCCGCACGGGCGGTTTCATGGGCTTGTCGTTTGCCATTCCCATGGATGTCGTTATGAATGTCGTTCAACAGATTAAAACCAGTGGCAAAGCCGCTCACGGTTGGTTAGGTGTGCAAATTCAGGATGTTACTCGGCAACTGGCTGAATCTTTTGGCATGAAGAAGCCGCAAGGTGCGTTGGTGTCAAAAATAATCCCGAAAAGCCCAGCGGAAAAAGCCGGATTGCAAATTGGTGACATCATTACTGAATTTAATGGCAAACCCATCGAATCATCGGCCGATTTACCGCCTATGGTTGGCATTGCCCCGATTAACGAGGAAGGTAAATTAACCATCATCAGGCAAGGAGATACCAAAACTATCGAGTTTAAGGTTGGTCTATTGCCGGATGAGGAAGCGAAAACACCGTTGTATAAGACTGAAACTAAGCCTACTAACAGGCTGGGTATAAATGTTGCCGATATAACCGCCGAACAACGGGAGTCATTGGAAAATATCAAAAATGGCGTGCTAGTTCAAGATGTTGAGAGCGGTATCGCCGCCGATGCGGGGATACAGTCAGGCGATGTCGTCTTACGTATCCAGAATAATGTCATTCGCAATGTCAGTGACTTTGATAAAATAGTCAAAAATCTTCCCGTAGGTAAATCGGTTGCGGTTTTGATTCAGCGCCGTGGCAGCCCGGTTTTTTTGGCTTTGAAAATTGATAAATAATTCGTGGATTTAAAACATATAAGAAATTTTTCCATCATAGCGCATATAGATCATGGTAAATCGACACTTGCGGATCGCTTCATTCAACTTTGCGGAGGCTTAACGGCACGGGAAATGTCAGCCCAAGTCCTTGATTCAATGGACATCGAGAAGGAGCGTGGCATCACCATCAAGGCGCAAAGCGTCACGCTGGATTTTGTCGCCAAGGATGGCGAAACCTATCAGTTAAACTTCATTGATACGCCTGGGCATGTCGATTTCTCTTATGAGGTATCGCGATCATTAGCGGCCTGCGAAGGCGCTTTATTGGTCGTCGATGCGGCTCAAGGCGTTGAGGCGCAAAGTGTCGCCAATTGCTATACGGCAATAGAACAAGGCCTTGAAGTCGTTCCGGTGCTGAATAAAATCGATTTGCCTTCCGCCGAACCTGAGCGCGTACAGGCAGAAATCGAAGAAGTTATCGGTATTCCGGCTGATGAAGCCTTGCTGATTAGCGCCAAAACTGGTTTAGGCGTACGGGATGTGCTTGAACAGTTGGTTATCAAAGTCCCGCCGCCCCAAGGTAATATCGCAGGGCCGTTGCAAGCGTTGATTATCGACTCCTGGTTTGACAGTTATTTAGGTGTTGTGTCCTTGGTCAGGATCGTACATGGCAGCATCCGTAAAAAACAAAAGATCACGATCATGTCCACGGGAAAATCATTTTTGGTGGATGCCGTCGGTGTTTTTACGCCCAAACGCCTAGAAAAGGATGTTTTGAATACCGGTGAAGTGGGCTATGTAGTCGCCGGAATCAAAGATATTTTCGGTGCCCCAGTCGGTGATACCCTCACGTGGACTGACAATCCTGCGCCAGAACAACTCACTGGCTTTCAAAAAGTTCAAGCTAGGGTTTTTGCTGGCTTGTACCCAGTCAGCTCTGACAATTACGAAGACCTGCGCGAAGCACTCAACAAACTCAACCTGAACGATGCGTCCTTGGTATTTGAACCAGAGACTTCGTTAGCATTAGGTTTCGGTTTTCGCTGCGGTTTTCTGGGTATGTTGCACATGGAAATCGTCCAGGAACGCTTGGAGCGGGAATACGATGTAGATCTGATTACCACTGCGCCTACAGTTATTTACGAGGTCATCACTCAAAATGATAAGGTGTTGATGATTGATAATCCGGCAAAATTGCCGGATATAGGCATGATTAAATCGATTAGGGAGCCGATCATCAGGGCCAATATCCTGGTGCCGCAGGCTTATCTGGGTGCAGTCATTACGCTTTGTATTGAAAAACGCGGTGTTCAAATAGATATGCAGTATGTCGGTAGGCAGGTATCTATCCATTACGAATTGCCGATGAGTGAAGTCGTACTAGATTTTTTTGATCGGTTAAAGTCCGTGAGCAGGGGCTTTGCATCCTTTGATTACGAGTTCTTGCGTTTTCAAGAAGCCCCGTTGGTTAAACTGGACGTGTTGATTAATGCCGATAAAGTTGATGCCTTGTCGATTATCGTGCATCGTGACCTTAGCAACAACCGTGGTCGTGATCTGGTCGAAAAAATGAAAGAGCTGATCCCCAGGCAAATGTATGAAGTGGTGATACAGGCCGCTATCGGCTCCAAAGTCATTGCGAGGTCAACGGTTAAAGCGATGCGGAAAAATGTCACGGCCAAATGTTATGGTGGTGATATTAGCCGCAAGAAAAAACTGCTGGAAAAACAAAAAGCCGGTAAAAAACGGATGAAACAAGTGGGCAATATCGAGATTCCACAAGAAGCATTTTTGGCTGTATTGCAGCTTAATAAAGAATAAAACAGCATTCCTTTCAATTACTTGAAGAAACCTCTATGGATTATGATTTTTCATTTTTTCTTTTTATAGCCAGCATCGTAACGGGTGTGATTTGGGGTGGGTACTTATTGTACCTAAAAACACAAGCGCGGGAATTTGATGAAGCTAATGAACCGATAGTTGTTGAATATGCGCGGTCATTTTTCCCCATTGTGCTGATTGTTTTCTTATTGCGTTCATTTTTGGCAGAACCGTTCCGTATCCCTTCTGCATCTATGATGCCCACTTTGTTGATCGGTGATTTCCTGCTGGTTAATAAGTTCGCCTACGGAATACGTCTGCCAGTCATCAATAAAAAAATTATTGAACTGGATGGGCCGCACCGTGGAGACATCGTGGTATTCCGCTTTCCTAAAGATCCGACGGTAGATTACATCAAGCGGGTTATCGGTTTGCCGGGCGATAAGGTCGCGTACTACAACAAAAAACTTTTTATCAACGATGCGCCAGTCAATCAAACTTCGCTAGGTTCTTACCAGGGCGTTGGGCAAGGGCAGGATATGACGGGCAACGCACACTTTGAGGAAAATTTGACGGGTGTTGAACACAGTATTTTGATTCGTAATGATGCACCAACTGTTGAAGGTTCTTATGTGATTCCGCCGGGTAATTACTTTGTCATGGGCGATAACCGTGATAACAGTAATGACAGCCGTTATTGGGGAACTGTTCCTGAAGAGAATTTGGTAGGTAAGGCGTTTTTTATCTGGATGAACTGGGATTGGGAATATAAAGGCATTGGCTTTAACCGCATTGGCACGGTTTTAAAATGAACTACACTTAGTGGTATACCAACCCCGTATGACACCTTATTTTTTGAATGGAGTGCCAGAGTCATGATGCAAAAACTGCCCAAACCTCAGCAAGGCTATACCTTGATTACCCTTATTTTCATGTTGGGTATATTCGCTTTTTTTGTCTTATTAATCCTTAAGATAGGCCCTATTTATCTTGACCATAGCAAAGTTGTTAGTGGATTAACTGCGGTTGAAAAAACAGTCGATATTGAAACCTTAAGTGAATCTGAAGTCCGAACGCTGCTAAGTAAACGCTTTGACCTTAATTACGTGAAGCAAGCCACATTGCAAGATGTCAAGATAACCAAGCGGGGAAGCTACTTAAAAGTGGATATTGAGTACGAGGTTGTAGAAAAAATCGCCGGTAATCTGAGCGTTCTGGTTCAATTTCACGATTTTTTTGAAGTTGGCAAGGAGTGGTAAAAAAGCCGGAAATCTTGTGTAAAAAATTGGGCTTGGCATTTAATCAACCTCAACTTTTTATCACAGCGTTAACCCATCGCAGTGCCGGAGCGCACAATAATGAACGGTTAGAATTTTTAGGTGATGCTATTTTAGGATTCGTAATTGCCCAAAAATTGTACGATGCTTTTCCTGGAGCCGACGAAGGCACGTTAAGCAGACTCAGAGCCAGTTTAGTAAACGAATCTTCGTTAGCAGAGCTGGCTAGAAAACACCAAATTGGCGATTATTTGTTTTTGGGTTCAGGCGAATTGAAAAGCGGCGGATTTCGACGGGATTCGATTTTATCGGATGCTTTAGAAGCTATTATCGGTGCGATATATAAAGATCAGGGCGTAGCTGCCTGTCAAGACTGGATAGGTCGGATATTTGCAGATAATCTACAAGATTTATCGGCAGAAAATTGGCAAAAAGATCCCAAAACACAATTACAAGAATTGATGCAAGCCAAGAAAATGGAGCTGCCTGAGTATATCTTAATAGATATGTCCGGCTTGGCTCACGAACAAACATTCAAAGTTAGATGCAGCGTCGCTTTGATTGCAGAATCCTGCGTAGGTACTGGCGTTTCCAGAAAAAAAGCTGAACAATCAGCAGCAGAAATGATGCTCGCTAAACTCCAAAAGGACAGTGCATGAATTGTGGTCACGTGGCTTTGATTGGTCGCCCGAATGTCGGTAAATCAACGTTGATGAACCATTTGTTAAAGCAAAAAATCAGTATTACTTCCCGTAAACCGCAAACCACCCGCCATCGAATACTCGGTATAAGTACTTCAGAAAAAGGCCAAGTCATTTACCTGGATACGCCAGGAATGCACCACGGCGAGCAGAGGGCGCTTAACCGCTACTTAAATCGTACCGCAGATACGACCTTATTAGGTGTTGATGTCATCGTGTGGTTGATTGATGGGTTGGTCTGGCAAGAATACGACGATATTATCCTAAAAAAACTGGAACAGGCTGGATTGCCGGTAATCTTGGCAGTTAATAAAGTCGATAAAATTAAAGACAAAGAAGACATACTGGCTTTTTTTGATCAAGCCCAAAAGCGGTTTCCATTCCATAGCTTACTGCCTATTTCGGCATTAAAAGGCACAAATCTTGAAGAGCTGGAAAGCCTGTTGCTTACCTTATTGCCTGAAAGCGAGCTGATTTACCCTGAAGATCAGGTAACAGATCGATCTGAGCGGTTTTTATGTGCGGAAATAGTCAGGGAAAAACTCACGCGGCGCTTGGGTGATGAGCTGCCTTATTCGCTGACTGTACAAGTCGAACTGTATGAAGAATTGCCGCATGTTACCAAAATTTATATCGTGATATGGCTGGAACGTGCCTCACAAAAGAATATCGTCATCGGTACAGAAGGTGAAATGCTGAAAAAAATTGGCACGGATGCTCGAATGGATATTCAAAAGCTTATCGGTCAAAAAGTGTTTTTAAAGCTGTGGGTTAAAGTTAAAAAAGGTTGGTCAGACAATGAACGCGCTTTACTAAGCTTGGGGTTTAATGAGTGATACAGTCGTCCATTCGCAGCCAGCGTATATTTTACATCGGCAAAATTACCGCGAATCCAGCCTGATTATTGATGCCTTAACCCGCGATTACGGCAGGATTTCCCTGATAGCAAAAGGGGTGCGTAAAGCCAAATCTAAAACCGCAGGCGTGTTGCGACCTTTTGTGGCATTGTCGCTGTCATACCTCGGCAAATCTGATTTAAGGACGCTGACGGATGCTGAAATATTAGATCAGACGAATGAATTGCCTGGGCTTTCCTTGTATTGTGGTTTTTATATCAATGAGTTAGTCTGTAATTTTTTGCATAAAGATGATCCTCATCCAGAAGTCTTTCGGGAGTATCAAGATTGCTTAAAGCAATTGGCATTAGGTCCACATATTGAAGCGGCATTACGGATGTTTGAATTAAATCTTATGGATCATATCGGTTATGGGTTGCAATTAGACTATGATTTACACCATGAAAAACCGATAGTTACAAATAAAAAGTATATGTTTACTAAGGACGATGGTTTGATTGAGGAGGTGAACGGTCAATTTTCTGGTTCAGCATTATTGGCAATGCAACAAAGGCAATTTGATGACCCTCATGTACTGAGTGTAGCCAAACTGTTGATGCGAGCAGTTATAGATAGTCATTTACAAGGCAAGCAACTTAAGAGTCGTGCTGTTATCAATAATATCGTTAAGCGATTGTAATTATGGACAGAAAACTCATTCTGCTAGGTGTAAATGTTGACCATATTGCCACCATCAGGCAAGCTAGAGGCACACGTTATCCTGAGTTAATTCAGGCAGCACTCGTTTCCGAACAGAATGGGGCAGACAGCATTACCGCCCATCTTCGGGAAGATCGTCGTCATATCCAGGACAGGGATATTTATCTGCTGAAAGACATCATCCATACCCGACTGAATATGGAAATGGCAGTGACTGATGAAATGGTTGCTATTGCAGCCAAGGTGAAACCCGATGCTTGCTGCTTAGTGCCTGAAAAGCGTGAGGAATTGACCACGGAAGGTGGCTTGGAAGTGGCGGGAAATCTTTCCCGTTTACAATGGGCTTGTGAAAAACTTGCCGATACAGGCATTGAAGTCTCGTTATTTATTGCACCCGATCATGCCCAGATTGATGCCGCTAAAGCAGTAGGAGCGCCTGTTATAGAATTGCATACCGGTTGTTATGCCGATGCAAAAAGTATCGCTGAACGAAATGCTGAGTTGGAGCGAATTCGACAAGCTGCGGCTTACGCGCATAGCATCGGCTTACAAGTTAATGCTGGGCATGGTTTACATTGCCATAATGTTGAGGCAATATGCCACATACCTGAGATAGTTGAGCTGAATATAGGTCATGCCATTATTGCACAAGCGCTGTTTTCTGGATTAGCGCAGTCAGTCAGGGATTTAAAACAAATAATGCTCAATGCGAGAGCGCAAATTAACTAATAACAACGATGCAGCTTGAATATTTTCAGTTAACAAATGTAGGCGATAGAGAAGCCAATCAAGACTATATGGCAAATATCATCGAAAATGATTATGCCTTATTTATTGTCGCTGATGGCTTGGGCGGACATCAAGCGGGTGAAAAAGCTTCCCAATTCTTTTGTCAGTGTATGCTTAGTCGCGCAGCAAGTTACAGTAGGAAAATAGCAGAAAACCCTGTTGATATTTTTTCGGCCTGGATTAAGGATGCCATCAATGAGATGAAGGTCTTATTTGACGATGATCTCATTGCAGACCAGGCACATACCACTTGCGCTATTCTTTACTTGGATGACCAGCAGACCTTAGTAGCACACTGTGGGGATTCCAGGGTTTATAAATTAAATCCAACAGAAATTGTATGGCGAACACGTGATCATTCCGTACCCGAAGATTTATTGAATGTCGGTTTAATAACCGAGGAAGAACTGGCACAGCACCCGGAACAAAATCATTTAACCCGTAGCATTAATGTGAATAAGGCACACACTATAGACATCAAAGTGTTTCCGCCGATTGCACAAGACGAGACCTTTGTGTTGTGTAGTGACGGTTTTTGGGGACATGTAAAGCAGGATGAATTATTACAACTGGCTAATTTGGAAAGCAATGTAGATCAACTTAACAGGTTGGCTATGCTTTCTGTTTACCGTGCCAACGGAAATAGCGACAATCTCACCGTTATTTCAGTTAGATGCCGTAAGGGCTAATCAAGCAGGTTTATTGCCAAGATAAATATCAGTGTGTTGCAAATACGTGCTTTTGCATACGATAAAGTAAGGTATCCCTAGTCAGACCCAGTAATCTAGCTGATTTGCTGCGATTACCTTTAGTCATATCTAAGGCTTGCTGGATTAAACTGGCTTCCAGATTATCCAGATCCAGCCCAGCGGACGGCAGAGTAAAATGCGATAAGTTGGAACTTGGGCTAACTATGTTAAATTCCAGCGGTAGATTTTCCGGTTCAATTATTTTTCCAGCCAATAAAATGCACAGTCTTTCGCATAAGTTCCGTAACTCTCGGATATTGCCCGGCCAGCTATAGGTTTTGAGGACTTTGAGTGTTCTACTGCTGAATTGTGGCGTAACCATGCCATGTTCACGTTCAAACCGCTTCATAAAGTGCTTGATAAGCAGATCCAAATCGCCCAGACGTGCTGCTAATGGGGGTAAATTTAACGGGACGACATTCAATCTGTAATACAGGTCGCGCCTGAATGTGCCATTAGCAATTTGCTGGTTCAGGTCAGTATTAGAGGCTGCAATAATACGGACATCGACGGTATAAGGCTCAGTGTCGCCTACTGCAAGACACTCGCCGGATTCAATAAAACGCAAGAGCTTTGCCTGGATAGAAACCGGTAATGAGTTGATTTCATCAAGAAATAACGTGCCACCATCTGCTGCCTGAAACAAACCTTGGGTGCTACCTGTTGCACCCGTGAACGAGCCTTTCTTATGACCGAACAACTCCGATTCAATCAGGCTTTCTGGCAAGGCTGCACAGTTTAAGGTAATAAATGGCTTTTTAGCTCTAGCACTTGATTGTTGAATCGCATTAGCGAGAATTTCTTTGCCAGTGCCGGTTTCGCCATTCAGTAGTATGGTGACATCGGTAGCGGCGGCTATCCTGGCACTACGGATTAACGCATCCAGCGCAGGGGATTGACCTATGATCGTTTTAAAATGATCCATAACTGCCTCTCTAGTGATTCGTATGATTTATTATTATAGCCATTGGATTAAGCCAAGGCATCGCGGCCAATAGTGCCAGTGCTATCATAAACAGACCTACTACCTGTTTAAAGCGTTGCATTCTCGATAACCGCGTGAGTACGCTGGTCATTATACCGACTCCCATCACCGCAGGTAAAGTACCTAAACCGAAAGATAGCATGGTCAATGCGCTTTTACTGACATCACCGGTTGTTAATGCCAGTGCCAGGGCAGTATAAACCAATCCGCACGGCAACCAGCCCCACACCATGCCGAACAAAAAAGCCTGAGTACGGTCTTTGACGGGGATGAGTTTGCGTCCGAAAGGTTCTATTAACTTCCACAATTTAACGCCAGCTTTCTCAATATAAGCAAAACGTGGCAACCAACCAGCAATATAAAAACCTGCGCCAGCCATAATAATCGCCGAAAACAACTGCAATATGCGATAGCCATTGATGTCAGTTGCAGGTGCAGGAAAGAACGATTCAACAATGCCAGCTAGCGCGCCCGCCAAGGTATAGCTGGTGATCCGCCCCAAATTGTAGTTAAACACAAACGGAATTAGCAGCCGTTTACGGTTGCGTATTTCTGGGCTTAAACTTAACGTAAGTGTACCGATGATCGAGCCGCACATGCCCACACAATGCAAACTGGTAGCAAGACCCATCGCAAAGGCGACCAAATAAGAGGTGGTAAAAGAGGGATCAAATGACATTGTTGAGAGTTTTTGAACGTTGGATTGGGATGTTTTAGTTTTTTTAACAGTAAATGGCTATGCTGAAAACTCATCAAACCACAGTTAGCCTATATTACCGGAAGTTGACATATTGTGAGCGGTAAAATTTACCGATACCACTTAGAAATGTGTTCACAGCAAAGCGACGAAATTGATTACACTTTGTAGAGGGTTGGATGGGCAGGAGTCGTTGATTAGAAATAATACGGATAAGCCAACAAAAATAATGCACGAAAGCTCAGTGAGCTAGCTTGAATTGGCTGCTTTGGTAAAGCGGCTAGCATGTTGGGGTGTGTTATCATCGTGTATCCTAAAATGATCCAGAATAATCAATTTGAGTGCTGAAAAACTGATTACTCCAGCAATATCATCGCCTTGTATAAGCAATTGTTGTCTCAATGAAGAAGATGTGTGTGTGGGATGTTTCCGTTCCTTGCCTGAAATTGTGGGTTGGGCGGATGCTGACGATAGCACTCGGCAAGTTATCTTGAATAACACAGCATCACGTCGTACCGCCTATCATGAAAGGTACCGGCAATCCGGCAGCTAGCATTACACTATTACCTTAGAGAAATTAATGCGGATCGTCATCATGCCAAATACTGCTGCCATATTACCCAAGCTAATTTTAGCTGTAGCCAAAATGATTGAAATCAACGCTGAAGAGTTAACTGCGCTGGATCAGGCTATTGGAGATGGCGATCACGTGACGAATTTGCAGCGTGGCATCAAGGCTTTGTCAGCGCAAAGCGAGGCATTAAGCCAGCTCGACTGGCAAACCGCCTTGCAAAAAATGGGTTTGACGATTATGTCTTCAGTCGGTGGTGCATCCGGTTCGCTCTATGGGACGCTATTTTTAGCCATGAGCAAGAACCTAAATAATCAACCATTAACGCTAACAACTTTTCCCGATATTTTTTTGAATGGCGTAGAAGCCGTCAAGCAACGTGGCAAGGCAGATAAAGGCGAAAAAACCATGCTTGATGTGTTGATTCCGGTCGCGGAACAACTACAAAAGGATGCAAATAAACCAGATGTATTCGAGCAGATCAAGCAGACGGCAATAGTAGGTGCCGAATCTACCCGCGATATGCTTGCAACTAAAGGTCGAGCTTCATTTTTGGGTGTACGTTCACAGGGACATATTGATGCGGGTGCAAAAAGCAGTCAACTGATGATTTGTGCCATTGTCGATGCCTTATCTGATAAATCAACAACCCCACCGTAATGCCGCCGTATGCACAGGTGCATCCCACAAGCGTACCAATTCCTCATCTAATAAAGTTAAGGTAATCGAAGCACCAGCCATATCGATTGAGGTGGTGAAATTGCCGACCAAGGATCGAGTAATCCGCAAGCCGCGCTTTTGCCAGAATGTCGCCGCCAAATCGTACAGCAAATACAGTTCCATTAACGGTGTGCCGCCGAATCCGTTGATATGCAGCAGTACTTCCTGACCTTGTTGGGGCTGCAATTCTTCATCAATAATCGTAGCTACTTGTTCAACAATTTCCGATGCACTTTTTAAAGGTACGGTTTCACGTCCGCGCTCGCCGTGAATGCCCACGCCGATTTCCATTTCATTGTCGGTAATATCGAATGTCGGTTTGCCCAGGGCAGGGACGGTGCAACTGGTCAGGGCAACGCCCATTGATGCAGTGACAAGATTGATGCGGTCGCCCAAGGCTTTGCATTCAGCTAATGTTGCGCCATTTTCAGCCGCCGCACCGAGCATCTTTTCTACAATCAAAGTTCCTGCAACGCCGCGTCGTCCGGTGCTATGGTCTTTTGGTAAGGAAACATCGTCACTGACTAGCACAGACGCATTGGGCAACTCCAGCATTTCCGAAGCAATTTCAAAATTCATGACATCGCCGGCGTAATTTTTGACGATGAATAAAACCCCGCCACCTTGCTGCACGGCTTGTGCCGCAGCCAACATCTGGTCAGGGGAAGGGGAGGTGAATATTTGCCCAGGACACGCCGCATCCAACATGCCTACACCCACGAAGCCGGTATGTAAAGGTTCGTGTCCTGAACCACCACCTGAAATCAGCACGACTTTGCCCGGTTGCTTTAGCGTTTTTCTTCTGACGTAGCGGGGTTCTGCGTTGAATTCGACGATGTCACTATGGGCTAAGGCGAATCCTTGCAGGCTTTCGCTGAGGACGGTATCGATATTATTGATGAATTTTTTCATAGTGCTACCTCTTTTGAATAACGGATTCAACAGTACAAAAGCACAGAGTGTCCGCTCAAGTTGAAGATAGCAGGGCGGTAATAAGGGTTTTAAGATTCTGTTGTTGCCGGTCTTTTGTCAGTCTGTTGGCAATAATGATGCTTTTTAATTCGGTCAACGCACGTTCAAAGCGATCATTGACTAAGATATAGTCAAATTCGTCGTAATGGCTCATCTCAGTGACGGCAGCGCGCATACGGCGGGCAATGACGTGGTCATCGTCTTGTCCTCGATTTTGTAGTCGCTGTTCGAGAACCGCTGTTGAGGGCGGCAAAATAAAGATGGATAGGCTATCAGGACATAAGCTTTTTATTTGTTGTGCGCCTTGCCAGTCAATTTCTAGGATGACATCAATGCCTGCGTTCAGGGTTTTTTCGACAGTTGTTTTCGCTGTTCCGTAATAATTATCAAAAACCAAGGCATGTTCCAGAAGTTCATGATTATTCAATAAAGCCTGAAATTCGGCTGGCGAGACAAAATAATAGTCTACACCCTGACTTTCTCCAGGTCGTATCCGACGTGTGGTATGGGATATTGATACGACCAAGTTATCGACTTCAGCCATCAACTGTCTGACTAAGCTGGTTTTTCCGGCTCCAGAAGGTGCAGAAATGATGTAAAGTTTGCCGATACTCATGTTATTTTGCGGTGATTAGTTCGTAATGTGTCAGCTATTCGATATTTTGGACTTGCTCACGAATTTGCTCAATAAGCACTTTAAGCTCAATTGAAATTTGTGTCATATCTTTATCGATTGATTTAGAACCTAAGGTATTGGCCTCGCGGTTTAATTCCTGCATCAAAAAATCCAGCCGTCGTCCTACTGGATCGACTTGTTCCAGTACACGTAGCACCTCGGTTACATGGGTTTCCAAGCGATCCAGTTCTTCGGTAATATCCAGTTTTTGGGTAAGATACACCAGTTCTTGTTCGAGTCGGTCAAAATCCGGCTGCATGACCAGTTCGGCAATTCGATCAGTCAATTTTTTGCGTAAAGATGCCAGCACTTCCGGCATTCGCTGGTTTCCTGAATCGATAAAACCTTGAATTTTTACGCACCGTTCTTCAATCAAAGCCTTGAGCTGTCTGCCTTCTCTTGCCCTGCTTTCTAATAGCTGTTTGACAGTGGCTGTGATCAGACTATTGATACCTGCGCTGATGTCGGTCTTATCGAGTTCGGATTCTTGCTGAATACCAGGGAATGCCAGTATGTCCAGTGCTGAGAATGACATGGAGGAGTACATTTGTTGTTCGATCAGCTTGGTTGCTGTAATCAGTGCCGCCACGGCATCAGGATCGACAATAAAGCTCTGTTGCTTGGTCTGTTTTTTAGTGGTTAAGGAACATTCAATTTTGCCACGGCTGATTTTTGCGCCGATAAGCGACCGGATATCGGCTTCCGCAAAGCGCAAGCGGTCGGGTAATTTCAAGGAAACATCAAGATAGCGGTGATTAACGGAACGCAATTCGCAAGTTATCGTCAGATTGCCAAGTTCAGCTTCATTTACTGCAAATGCGGTCATGCTTCTTATCATTTTTCACCTATACTTTAGTTAGCTCCAAACTATCCAACATTTATGGCTGAATATTACGACCCGCAAACCTATCCCAAAGCGTGGAACTATCTACAAACCGGCACCATTATAGACCAGTATATGATCGAGCGGGAATTGGCGCATGGCGGATTTAGCTCGGTTTATCTGGCTAGGCAACTGGCGGATCAGTTTCAGGTTGCCCTAAAGGAATACCTGCCCAGAAAGCTTGCCCATCGTACCTGGAATAATGTGGTCGTGGCAAACAGTGCCGAAGCCCAAACCATGTTCAAGCGTGGGCGGGCGTTATTTTTTGAAGAAGCCAAAGTGTTAGCTGCCTTGAAACACCCGAATATTGTCGAAGTGACCAATTTCTTTAGAGCCAATGACACGGTTTATATGGTTATGACTTACGATTACGGCGTGACGCTAGATAAGCTGATAAGCAAAAAAATGCTGACAATGACTGAAGAGTTTCTATTAGCCGTATTTGATACGTTGTTAGCGGGTGTCAGTTATATCCATGAACAGCATTTTGTCCATCTTGACATCAAGCCCGGTAATATCTTGGTACGTCCCGGTAATGATGCCTTATTGCTGGATTTTGGCGCGATTCAACGCGTTAGCAGCACCCGCATTAATAAATTGGATACCGTATTAACGCCAGGATTTTCACCGGCTGAACAATATGATACGAAGGCACAACTGGGAGCCTGGACAGATATATACGCGATTGGTGCCAGTATGCGTAGCTGTCTGGATAATAAAACACCGATTCCAGCACCGGAGAGAATACAAAAAGATACCTTAATTCCTGCCATAAAAGCGTTAAATCGAAAATTTCCCGATTATCTTTTGAAGGCGATTGATTGGGCGATGGAACTCAAGCCTGAAGATCGTCCACAAACTATCGAACAATTCAAACAAGCTCTGGTTAAGCCATAATCCCCTACGCAAAACCTAAACCATGCCATTTCAGGTATACTGGCGCGTTTTATGACTGGTTTAGAATGGAGTATTCATGAGGCCGAGCGGACGCGATGCAAATCAACTGAGAGACATTAAATTTACCTGCGGTTTTACCAAACATGCGGAAGGTTCGGTATTAGTTGAATTTGGTGAGACCCGCGTGTTATGCACGGCGAGTGTAGACACTAACAATGTGCCGCGCTTTTTAAAAGGTAAAGGCGAAGGTTGGATTACTGCTGAATACGGCATGTTACCACGTTCAACCCACAGCCGGATGGGGCGCGAAGCCAGCCAAGGCAAGCAGGGTGGGCGTACGATGGAGATTCAGCGTTTAATAGGACGTTCGCTACGTGCCGCTGTCGATATGAAAGCCTTGGGCGAAAATACCATCACTATTGATTGCGATGTTTTGCAGGCAGACGGTGGCACCCGCACTGCCGCGATTACCGGTGGTTTTGTGGCTTTATCCCTGGCGATACAGCACATGCTCAAAAAAAAGCAAATCAAGAAAAATCCCATCCATGGACAAATTGCGTCGGTTTCTGTTGGTATTTACCAAGGCGTACCGATACTGGATTTGGATTACCCAGAAGACAGCCAAGCAGAAACCGATATGAATGTGGTGATGAATGATGCTTTTGCCTTTATCGAACTGCAAGGCACGGCTGAAGGTCATGCGTTTAGGAAGGAAGAGCTCGACCAGATGTTAGAGCTGGCAAGATACGGCATTAAACAATTGCTGGAGAAACAACAGATAGCATTGGGTAATGTGTAGGTAATATTTGATACAGTAAGTTGGTATAACGCTACAAACCAGTTTCTCATATTACGCCTTCTCCAGAGGAGAAGGCGTTTTGAATTGTTAAAGATTCCCTAAATCCATTCGCCTATTCGTTTTTAATGCTCGTGGTGTGGAATCCATTTTGGTACGATTACAAAAGGTCGCATCATATCGTCGTCTTCATGTTCGAGTATATGGCAGTGGTACATGTATTTTCCGCAATATGGGGAAAACTTGATGGTAACCCCCACCATTTCGCCAGGATTAATGCGTATAGTGTCTTTAGAGCCGGTTTGGTCGGTTAGGATTGCGACCGGCGTTGTGGCAGAAATACGGGTTATTGTGTCGATATTGCCATCAATTTCTGTCGTTCCGGCAGGTAAGGCGTTGCTCGCATTGGTGCTAAATCCAGTCAGGTCGAACAGGGATTGTTGCGACACATTCATATCGACAAGATGTACATGGATTGGATGGGTATCTGGGCTTACATTAACGATATACCATTGTTCAGTATCACCAAGGTGTATTTTCCAGTTGACACGATCATAAAATTCTTCGGCAGCTTTCCAGAATGCTTCGGTCATAGGCAAGCCTGTCGCTGGATGGACATAGGTAAAATCGATAATATCCACACCGAGTGGAGCTGGCTCACTTGCGACGCGTACATATTCCCAAAACACCAACATAGCTGTTCCTGTGGGTGTTATCGGTGGCTTTTCAACCAGCGCCATTAAGCGAATTTGCATATTGGCTGATAAATTGGCAGCAGGACGTACCGACAACAAAGGATCGGCAGGCAATTGATGCGGAATGCTGCTTACCATAGACTCGACATCGAAACGCATGATTTGGGGATAAGGTCGGCGATCAGCATCCATCGTGTTGCCAGCAAAAGGGTCGTTTATCAGGGCGGTTAATTCAGCGGCGGGATTGGCCGAGATGGGAGTCGTATTGCTGAAGGGTGCTTCAGCGGTGTTCCACAGATAGAGGCTTTGGCTAGGAAAGCTTGAAAAATCAACTAACAGATCAACGCGCTCACCTGAAGCCAGAATAAGACCTTCCATGGGAAATGCGGCTTTGTTTTGCATCAGACCTTGGTCACAACCAATTTGCCAAATGAGGTTGTGTTGGCTATTGCCTTGGTCGTCTAGCAACATGAGCCTGTAGGTTCGTGCGTTAGATCCGTTTAAAACCCGAAATCGATATAATCGCGGCTCAATAACGGCTTTAGGCCAAATTTTTCCGTTCACCAAGGTATAAGGTCCAAAAAATTCAGCAGGACCGCCGTTGACTTCGGTTTTATGCAGGAGTTTGCCGGTAAAACTTCCCGCTTCTACATCAAGATTGCGATCCTGAATGACCAGCGGTAATTCGAAATCGCCATCTGGCAGGCCAAGATTGGCTTCTTCTTTATCACGAATTAACCAAATACCAGCCAATCCCGCAAACACATTTAACCGTGTCACATGGTTCGCGTGGTCGTGATACCAAAGCATAGTGGCTGCTTGGTTGTTATGGTAGGTGTAATCAGCGGATTGATCCGTGACCGCAGTATTGTCAGGCCAGCCGTCTGAATCTGCCTGAGTACGACCTCCATGAAGATGGGTAACCAGTGAAGCTTGCAGATCACGTAGCTTTGGACGTAATTTGTCTTGCAGATCTGAAAGAGCGCCGTCTTTGCCCGGTACGTTTTGTGGAATATCAGTAACCGTTATGGGGTCTATTTTGACGACTTCATAGGGCAATTTCGCTGGTGTGTTGCCGGAAGCTTTAATTTTATTGGCCCAGCGGACTTTAACAATATCTCTATGATTGACCTCAATTGTTGGACCAAGAAAGCTCGATCCCGCACCTTGCCTGGCAATCGTTCCTTCACTCAGTCGATAACTCCAGACTTCTGTATCAGGGAGATTTTTGTGCAGCTTGACCTGTTTAACTTTCGCTTTGATCGTAAGACGCTGTTCTTTGGAGACAGTGCCAACGGGTGCCACAACGTCAGGTATAGGGAGGAGATCTTGAAAAGGTTTAAGATTGGGCATGAATGACTCCTGTGGGGGATTAGGGTGAAGCATTAATAAATCAAAGATTAATTGAAGATTTTACCGCGCTTTCATCGACTATAAATAAAATTTATTTGATTGAACAAGGCTAAATTTACGGCTAAGTAAATAGTAGGTGGGGCGAGTTAGTTTTGCTGTGAAGTATTTCACCTTGAATAGGTGAAATATTAACTTGATGTGGGTTAGGGAGTAGGCTGAATAAGGTTTTCGACAAAACTCGCCTGAGTTTATCGGAGTTTAGGATGAATGGCTTGAGTTGATTATGTGTGTGATAAAGCGTTGATTAACTTCATTATTATCCTGATTAACAATAATTATAATCAATGAGTTAAGGTTTTCTTAGCTTTCAGGAAAATAAAATCCTACCACCATCCACAGTAAGGATTTGTCCCGTTACATAATCGGCATCTTTCACCAGATAAAGCACGGCCTTGGCAATATCTTCAGGCGATCCGCACCGCGCCAACGGTACGCGCTGCAATATTTCATTCTTCCCTTGTTCCGACAAGCCGTTTTCCGGCCAGAGTATCGCGCCGGGTGCAACGGCATTAACCCTTATTGTTGGTGCGAGTTCCTTGGCTAAAATTTTGGTCATCGCCACCAATCCGGCTTTAGCAATACTGTACACCGGATAACCCGGCAGACCGCGTTCGGCATGAATATCTACAATATTGACAATACTGCCTTGGCGTTTTGCCAAACACTCAGATAAGGCTTTGGACAGGAAAAAAGGTGCTTTAAGGTTGCTGCCTAATAAGTCGTCCCATTGTTCTTCGTTAGTGGTCGCAAATGGTGTGGGGTAGAACGATGAGGCATTGTTAATGAGTACATCCACGCCTTCCCAACTTGAAATAGCAACTTGGGCAATCGCTTCCAGTTCTTCCCTATTGCTTAGATTGCCTTGCACCAGTCTTGCTGAATCGTGGCGTTTTTGGTTGAGTTCATTGCAGAGCTGCTCGGCATCTTGCTTCGACGATCTGTAATGCAATACAACATTGCAGCCGCAGTCGTGTAACAGCCTGGCGCAAGCGGCTCCTATGCGTTGGGCGGCACCAGTAATCAATACATTTTTTTCCATCAACAGTCCTTGAAGCATAAAGAAATTATTATTAGCAGTGCGGATTTTACTTATTTGTCAATATCTCAGTAGCTAAAAACATTAATTTAGATGTCTTCGAGTAGGGGTTGCGTATGGATATGAACCTGCTCGGACGACATTGCCCCGATTTGCTGCTGTTGTAACCTTGGTATCGTCGGTTAAATAGGTGTTCTAATGGTTGCAGGTTTGCTATTGGTCGATATTAGGGTATGTTATAATGGGATTTTTAATGTACTCAGGTAATTTTTATGGCGAAAGAAGATCAAATCGAAATGGAAGGGAAGGTAATTGATACCTTGCCGAACACCATGTTTCGGGTTCAGTTGGAAAACGGACATATTGTAACTGCACATATTTCTGGCAAAATGCGTAAGCACTATATCCGCATTCTTACCGGTGACAGCGTAAAAGTTGAAATGACTCCTTATGATTTGACCAAAGGTCGCATCTCGTTTCGTATGCGCTAAGACTTCAAGCGCTCATCGGAACGAACATACTCCTCTCAGTTGTTTTCAGAAACCGTCAATTCCTTACTTTCAATCGCAAAGCGCAGTTCGTTGTTCTCCAAATAGATTCGGACGTTGCCCCCGTGTGCTAGTTCACCAAACAATAAGTCATTTGCAAGTGGTTTCTTGATTTTTTCCTGAATCAGCCTCGCCATTGGTCTTGCACCCATTTTGGGGTCACAGCCGTTTTCGGCCAGCCATAAGCGAGCTTCCGCATCTAACGACAAGGTGACTTGCTTGTCTGCAAGCAAGGCTTCCAGTTCAAAGATAAATTTATCAACAACGTGACCGACGATGCCGATGTTAAGGGGTTTGAACTGAATAATCGCGTCCAGGCGGTTACGGAATTCAGGAGAAAAGCCTTTTTCAATGACTTTCATGCTGTCCGTAGCATGATCCTGGTGCGTAAAACCAATGGATGCCCGACTACTTTCCTCAGCCCCTGCGTTGGTTGTCATCACCATGATAATGTTACGGAAATCCGCTTTGCGGCCATTGGTATCCGTTAGTGAGCCATGATCCATAACCTGTAACAACAGGTTGAAGACATCTGGGTGGGCTTTTTCTATCTCGTCCAAGAGCAACACGGCATGTGGATGTTTGCTGATTTGCTCGGTCAGCAAGCCACCTTGATCAAAGCCGACATAACCCGGGGGTGCGCCAATCAGTCTGGATACGGTATGGCGTTCCATGTATTCGGACATATCAAAACGGATTAGTTCGATTCCCAATACTTTGGCTAATTGCCTAGTCACTTCGGTCTTGCCTACACCCGTAGGGCCTGAAAACAGGAATGAACCAATGGTTTTTTGGGATTCCCTAAGTCCGGCACGGGATAATTTAATCGCTGTCGCCAGCGCAGAAATGGCCTCGTCCTGACCAAAAACCAGCATTTTGAGATTCTTCTCCAGATTGCCCAATTTATCTATGTCATTGGTGGAAACCGATTTAGCAGGAACTCGTGCTATTTTAGAAACGATTTCCTCTATTTCGGCAGCTTCAATAAGGGATTTGCGATTGACTACGGAAGCCATGCGTTGCTTCGCCCCCGCTTCATCAATCACATCAATCGCCTTATCCGGTAGATGGCGGTCGGTAATGTAGCGGTCAGATAATTCCGCCGCCAGACGGAGCGCTTCTGGCGAATATTTGACATCATGATGCTCTTCAAAACGGGACTTTAGCCCTTTTAAAATCAACACAGTGTCTTCCACGGAAGGTTCGAGTATGTCGATTTTCTGGAACCGTCGAGCTAAGGCATGATCCTTCTCAAAAACACCGCGATATTCTTGGTAAGTGGTGGAGCCGATACAACGCAATTGACCAGAAGCCAACATGGGTTTAATCAAATTGGACGCATCCATCGTGCCGCCGGAAGCGGAGCCAGCGCCAATGATGGTGTGTATTTCATCAATAAAAAGAATCGCTTCAGGGCGGCTTTTTAGTTGATTGATTAATGCTTTCAGCCGCTTTTCAAAGTCGCCGCGATACTTGGTGCCGGCTACCAGCGCGCCTAAATCTAAAGAATAAATGACATTATCCATCAAGATTTCAGGTACATTTTCTTCCACTATCCGTTTTGCCAAGCCCTCGGCAATTGCAGTTTTACCAACGCCAGCTTCGCCCACAAATAAGGGATTGTTTTTGCGTCGGCGACAAAGCACTTGAATAGTCCTTTCAACTTCCAAGTCCCTGCCAATTAATGGATCAATCCTGCCTTTAAGCGCTTCCTCGTTTAGATTTACGGTGTATTTTTCTAAAGGACTGCCGGCAGATTCTGCATCTGGCGCATTGGTGTCAGTTGCTTGATCTTCGCCAGTTGAATTGTCCTGATCGAATTTCGAGATGCCGTGAGCCATATAGTTGACTACGTCCAGTCTTGAAACATCTTGCTTGTTCAACAGATAAACCGCGTGGGAATCTTGCTCACTAAATAAGGCGACGAATAAGTTCTCACCAGAAACTTCTTTTTTATCAGAAGCCTGGACATGAAAAACCGCTCGTTGCAACACCCGTTGAAAACCTAATGTGGGCTGGGTATCACGTTGTACGCCTTCGGGAATTAAGGAAATTGTTTCATCAATGAATTGCGTTAGTTGTCCACGTAGTGATTTCATATCACAGCCGCAAGCGACCATAACTGCGCCTGCGGAAGCATTATCGAGTAAAGCCAGCAACAAATGCTCAACGGTAATAAACTCATGGCGTTTATCATGGGCATTTTTAAAGGCATTGTTCAATGTCACTTCAAGCTCTTTACCTAACATACACACTCCACACTACATTTCTTCCATTGAACACAGCAAGGGATGCTGATGTTCCCGCGAATATTCGTTGACGATGCACACCTTGGTTTCGGCAACGTCTTTAGTATAGGTACCACATACACCGATGCCCTGGGTATGTATCTGCAACATCACCCGTGTTGCCATGTCTTCAGACATACTGAAAAAGTGCATCAAAATGTCAATCACGAAAGCCATGGGCGTAAAATCATCGTTTAACAAAATGACCTTATACAAGGGCGGTTTTTTCAGTTTTGGTTTAGCCGATTGAACCTCTATACCGTGGTCATCGTCTTTATAAGGCTCAAATTCAGCCATAGAAACCTATTTTTAAATTCATATCACTAACATAGTGCCGACAATTACTAATTTCAATCGCATTATAACAATAAAATTCAAAGTACCATGAATGCACAATAATACAATTGTTATAAGCCGATAGATTGGACATATTTGTTAAGGTTAGTTCAAATTTTTGCATATTTGACAGAACAAACCCTGGAAATCGCGATTTACCTTGTTGGGTAATTTTGATGGGTGGAAATCACCCGTTACGGTTGCTGCTGTGCTAGTGCGTAGAGTTTATAAACGTGAAGTGTAGGTTACCTGGTACGGCGCATTTTCGTAGGGTGCAGCAGCGTAGCGTATTGCACCGAATGTGTGCCACTTTCATCCGGCGGAATACGCTATTGCGCTTATGCATCCTATAAACCACCCGCTAATACTCCAAATGGTTTGAAGTCAATCCAAACACCTGATCGTACCAGGTGCGTAGTTGGGTTTTGACAGTTTTGAATCCCTCAATGAGCGGGCCACGGTCATAGTTGATAATCACCATCAGGCTATTGCGTGGTTTGTCCTCATGGCTCATGGGCTTTACGCTGTGGTAGCTGGACGGCGTGACTGCAAAGCCATAGCCGGAATTTGGCGCAAATTGCATGGCGAATGATTCATGGTAACTTCCGTCAGGATTCTTCTCGTGAAACAACGTGCCAAGATGCGTCTGCGATGCGTCTTCAGGGAGATAATACTGGGTAGTTATGACCTTGCGTGGCGAATCAGGATGGATTGAAATCTTGTAGCCGCTGATGTCACGGAACAGCGTGTAGTGTGTACGGAACCTAATCTTTGCTATCGATCTTCCCGCGACGGTTTCGATTGCACTCTTGAACTTCACGCGCCAGGCATCTTCAACCTCTTTTGCGCCAAGTCAGGTTAATACTTGATTCCAAAAATCACGCTGTTCAATCGGTAGACGTTCTATATTCGCCCTGTTTAGCGGGAATTGTAAACGAGCGCTTTGGCCGTTTGCCATCATCGCGTCGCTGTGCTTTAGCTCCCGGTAATAGCTGTTAATGGGAAGCATACTCAGTATCGCCTCGTAGGTGGCGGTTGGAAATATGTCGGTTAGCACCACATGATCAAAAGGGAATGAAGTGAGTGCCGTGCTGGTTATTGCCGCCACGAGGTTTTTGCTTATTTCTTGTGCTGTTGTAATCAGGGATTCCTATTCCTGTTAGCTTAATGTAGTAACTTCAATTGTAGTTGTTGAAAATAATATTTCCAGCCGGATGGGGCATATTGCCACGTTAAGCATAGTTCAAAAACGTCACCATCGGCAAAATGTGATCAAGAGACAGGTAACATACCTCATCACGCGGATTACCAACCTAAATATTAACCCTTCAACGCCTTCAACACTTCCTGCAACATCTTATTGGCATCGCCAAACAACATCCGCGTATTGTCTTTAACAAACAAAGGATTACCGACTCCGGCATAACCCGATGCCATACTGCGCTTCATGACGATGGTGGTGTCGCCTTTCCAGCATTCAAGGACGGGCATTCCGGCGATGGGGCTGTTGGGGTCGTCGAGTGCGGACGGGTTGACGATGTCATTCGCACCGATGACGATGCTTACGTCCACTTTGTCCCAATCTTCATTGATTTCATCCATTTCATAGACGATGTCGTAAGGCACTTTGGCTTCCGCCAACAGCACGTTCATGTGTCCTGGCATACGTCCCGCGACGGGGTGGATGCCGAAACCGACTTTTTTGCCTTTGTCGCGCAAGAATTTGGTGATTTCGTTCACGGTATGCTGCGCTTGGGCAACCGCCATACCGTAACCAGGAATAATCATTATGTTTTTGGAGTCCATAAGGAGACGGGCTGTTTCTTCGGCATCTATCGGATGTACTTCGCCCTCAACCACAGCGGCTTCGCCACCGGAAGCCGTACCAAAACCACCACCAATTACGCTAAGGAAATGGCGGTTCATGGCGCGGCACATGATGTAGCTCAAGATTGCTCCGCTGCTACCGACGAGTGCGCCAGTTACAATCAATAAATCATTGCTTAACATGAAACCTGTTGCTGCCGCTGCCCAACCGGAGTAGCTGTTGAGCATGGACACGACCACCGGCATATCCGCGCCGCCGATTGCCATGACCATGTGTACGCCAAAAGCCAAGGCAATGGCTGTCATCAGCAATAAGGGGATCGTGCCGCTACCGGCTTCAGCTTGTTGTAAGAACATCCCACACAGAAAAATTGTCGCAATCAATAAGCCCAGATTCAACCAATGCCGGGCGGGTAATAATAGGGGTTTGCCGCTGATTTTTTCGCTGAGTTTGCCGAATGCAATCACTGAACCTGAGAAAGTCACCGCACCGATAAAGATACCTATGTAAATTTCGACTTCATGGATGGTTTTTTCCACGCCGCTGATCGTGCTGGTGCTGTCCATGAAATTGGCATAACCGACCAACACCGCCGCCATACCGACCAGGCTGTGCATGATGGCGACCAGTTCAGGCATTTGCGTCATTTGGACTTTTAATGCCAATTTGGTGCCGATTGCGCCGCCAATCAACAGGGCGAAAATCAGGATGACATAGTTGTTGACCGCACCGCTAAAGGTCGTGGCGACAATGGCAATCGCCATCCCCAACATGCCGTAATAATTGCCACGGCGGGAGGTTTCCTGGTGGCTTAAGCCGCTTAAGCTGAGAATGAACAGAATGGTGGCTACTATGTAGCACATCGTGACTAAACTTTGAGACATCATTTTCCCCTTATTATTTTCTGAACATTTCTAACATGCGCCGCGTGACCAGAAAGCCACCTGCGATGTTGATAGAAGCGATTAAGATAGCCAGCCCCGCGAGGATGGTAATAAAAAAGCCTGGTGTGGAGATTTGCACCAATGCCCCAATAACGATAATACCGCTAATCGCGTTGGTGACGCTCATCAACGGCGTGTGCAAGGATGCACTGACATTCCAGATGACCTGATAACCGATGAAACAGGCCAGTACGAACACCGTGAAATGCGACATGAACGCAGTGGGCGCAGTCGATCCGATGCCATACAACGCCAAGCCGCCCAATATTAAAGGCAGGAATTGCTTGACGGGTTCGGGCAAGAGCGACTTTTTCTCGGTTTTTGCGACCGCTGCTGTTTCAGTTTTGGCAGCCGAGGCAACCGTTAATGTGGGCGGCGGTGGCGGCCAGGTTATCTTGCCTTCCTTGATAACCGTCGTACCACGGATGACTTCGTCTTCCATATTGACGTTAATCACGCCATTTTTTTCCGGTGTTAAATCCGTCAATAAATGTCGTATGTTGGTGGCGTAAAGCTGGCTTGACTGGTTGGCAAGTCGGCTAGGGAGATTGGTGTAGCCTATTAAGGTCACGCCATGTTTGACGACAACCTTATCTTTCTCGGTCAGTTCGCAGTTGCCGCCTTGTTCCGCCGCCAAATCGACGATTACACTGCCTGGCTTCATGGATTTGACCATTGCTTCGGTAATCAATTTAGGCGCAGGTTTGCCTGGAATCAATGCCGTGGTGACGATAATATCGACTTCCAAGGCTTGCTGGGCAAACAATGCCATTTCGGCTTCAATGAATTCCTTGGACATGGTTTTGGCATAACCGCCCGTGCCGGAGCCTTCTTCCTTGAAATCGAGCATCAGGAATTCGGCATCCATACTTTCGATTTGTTCTTTGACTTCAGGGCGGGTGTCAAAAGAACGCACGATGGCACCCATGCTTTTGGCTGCGCCGATTGCCGCAAGTCCAGCAACACCCGCGCCGATGACCAGGACTTTCGCAGGTGGAATCTTACCGGCAGCGGTAATTTGTCCGGTAAAAAATCGCCCGAAATGTTGCGCCGCTTCGACGATGGCACGGTAGCCGGCGATATTCGCCATTGAGCTTAAGGCATCCAGTTTTTGCGCTCGTGAGATACGCGGTACGCTGTCCATTGCCAAAACGGTTACGTTTTGTGCCGCTAGTTGCTTCATCAGTGCTTCATTTTGCGCGGGCCAGATAAAGCTGATGAGATTGCCGCCTGTGGGTAATAATTCCACTTCATTGATACCAAGTTTTGGATGTTGCTCTGGGGCGCGGACTTTAATAACGATGTCGGAATTTTCCCACAAGGTTTTGGTATCTTTTACGATTTTAACGCCAGCTTTCTTATAAGCCTCATCGCTAATATCTGCGCTTTCGCCCGCACCGCTTTCAATGCTGACTTCAAAACCCAGCTTAATAAGCTGCTCCGCTGCTTCCGGCGTGGTCGCTACGCGCTTTTCGCCGGGATGAATTTCTTTCGGTACACCAATCTTCATAAGGTTTTCCTGTTGATTATGTTATTTTAGGCAAAATCTGCGTGTATTTTATCGGTCAAAGTGGATTGAGCATAGAAGTATTATGGATAAGGCGAAAGGCGTAAGACCAAAGGCTAAAAACCGCAAATCGTGTACCTTTGGCTTTGTGTCTTTAGTTGAAAAAATACCGGAAGGCTCATGCAGCAAATAACTAGTTCGTACCTCCCCAAAGACTTTATCGAAACCGCAGAAGGGTTGTGCTTTGCGGTTGTCCAAAATGGTGCAGAAACTTGTAGGGATGTGGAGAAAGTGCTGTGTTTTTTACGGTATGTAAAATGCGACGGGAAGCAATGGCACAAGGTTGCGACTGAACAAGCAAACGCTTACCTAAAAACGCATCATCCAGAATATTTGCATTATTCGGCGGTATTGGATGCCCAACTCCACGCGGTCGATATTGATAAAATCGCCCAGCACCATCAACCTAGACAACGCTTACAGCAGATTTTAGCTGAACAGCAACGCGATAAGGTTGAGCAGGATTTATACGATTTGTGTTTGTTATTTCAACACAGTGGCTTGGACTTAACCCAAGTTGGCGTAACAGGATCGATATTGCTAGATGTTCAACAGCAAAGTTCAGATGTAGATTTGGTGTTTTATAATAGGGAACACTTCCACAAAGCACGGGCAATTACCGCCGACCTTATCGACAAGCAACAATTGGGCGAATTGGGTGATAAGGATTGGCAAGAAGCCTACGCACGGCGATCTTGCACACTCACTTTGGCAGAATACATTTGGCATGAACGCCGCAAATTTAACAAAGCCCTGATTAAAGGGCGAAAATTTGATTTGAATTTTGTTGATGAGCAGGTTCATTCTGAATCTGTTAGCTATCATAAACTTGGTGAGATGACGCTACAGTGCAAAATCACGGAAGATAGTTACGGTTTTGATTATCCTGCGCTTTATTCAATAGACCATGAAAGCATCTGCACGGTTGTTTGCTTTATCGCAACTTATACCGGACAGGCATTCGTGGGTGAAACCGTTGAAATTTCGGGCTTATTGGAACAGGCAGAAGACGGTAGCAAGCGCATCGTCGTAGGTTCCAGCCGCGAAGCACCGAGAGAGTATATCAAGGTCATTCAATGCTGAAAAAAGTTTTGGCCGAGATGATTTTGTTCATGGATCGACACGGTTATGCCAAGCGCAGCCGAAGAATTGACCAAAAACGCAATAAATCTACGCCTGTTCATATTGAACCAGCCGAAGGATATGTTGAGAAAGTCTTTAAGTTAGGCAGCTTTCAAGGTTTTATTTTTGACATGGACGGTCTGGTACTGGATACCGAGCCGACCTACTTTGCCGCATGGCAGCAAGCGGTAACCAAGATGGGTTATCAACTTCCGCCAGATGCGTTCAAAATCGTTTCGGGATTTCACTACCAACAAGTCGAAGTGCAGTTAAAGGCGTGGCTAGGGCAAGATTTTAATTTACAGGACTTTAAGCAATTGGGGACAAGCTACTGGCGAAAACACATCCGTAAATACGGAATTGCCGTTAAGCCTGGCGTGATCGAATTGCTCGATTATGCCGAGCAACAAAGCATTCCGGTTTGTTTGGCAACCAATAGTTGGGGAGTATATGCACGGCATTGTCTGGCTATTGCTGGACTGACGCAGCGTTTTCCATTGATGGTCACCGGCGACAATGTAGAACACGTCAAGCCAGCGCCGGATATTTTCTTGACAGCCGCCGAGCGTATGCAGCTTGCTATTCAACAGTGCGTGATCTTTGAAGATTCCCATACGGGTATCGTGGCGGCATCGGCATCGGGGGCTTATTCCGTGTACGTGCCTTCGACGTTCCCTGTCAATCCGCTGACGGTGAAAATGTGTGATTGTATGCTGGATGATTTGTCACAAGTATTTGATACCTTACCCATACCAACGTCTATCAAGATATAATAGGCAATAAACCAGCGATTAATACCTCAGTCATTTAATGTCATCTCCTAGCAAAATAACGGTTACTGCACCCGCACGATTGCACATGGGTTTCATCGACCTAAGCGGATCTCTCGGTCGGCAGTTTGGCAGCATTGGCATTGCGCTGAATGAAGTCAACACGCGCTTAACCTTAGCAACATCAGATAAACGCACCATCACTGGACCTTCCGCACAACGCGCTGGTCGCTGCCTGAGCCAGTTATGCGAGGCGATGTCCGTGTCCGACCAAGTCAGCATCAATATTGAAGCCGCCATACCGGAACATGTCGGCTTAGGTTCAGGTACGCAGATGGCGTTAGCAATTGGTTCGGCCTTGAATGCCTATTACAGCTTAGGAATGACCGTGCGTGATATTGCAGCAGTCATGGACAGGGGCTTGCGTTCCGGCATCGGCATCGGTGTATTTGAACACGGCGGATTGGTCGTTGATGGAGGTCGGGGGGAGAAAACCATTACGCCACCTGTGCTTGTCCATCTGGAAGTCCCAGCCGATTGGCGGTTCATTTTGGTGCTTGATCGTGGACAAGGTTTGCATGGCGATCAGGAAATCGCTGCCTTTGAAGCCTTGCCGCCTTTCCCACAGCAAGAAGCGGAACATTTGTGTTATCAAATTATGATGCAAGCCTTGCCCGCCGTCGCAGAAGGGGATTTGCAACTCTTCGGGCATGTCATTTCGCAATTACAAATAGCCGTCGGTAAACATTTTGCCCCCGCCCAAGGTGGGATCTACGCTAGCAAGGAAGTGGGCAAAGCAATGGCATGGCTGGCAAAACAAGGCGCGGTGGGTATCGGGCAAACGTCCTGGGGACCGACGGGCTTTTGCGCGGTTGAAAGTCCAGAAATTGCCGATTCTATTGTTAATCAAGCTAAAGTCCAATTTGCTGATGTGGTGAATTTGGATTTTGCTGTGGTCAGCGCAAATAACCATGATGGAGCATCTCGCTTAGTGGTAGCAAGCTACTAATAACACCAGATAATTCATTAGCTTATAAAGATATTTCCATTTAATAGTGTAAGCTGTTGCTATGCGATTAAAGACAAATCCTCCACGGTGCGAATATGATAAAAGAACATCAGCCCTCGCAAACCCGACATCCAGCACAGGCTGTTTTGCTGATTATTGGTGTGTTCGCACTGGTAGTTATCGGTCTATTCCACACATTGCCACCCAAGCCAACAACGCTTTCTTCGCCATTAACGACATTTTCATCTGCCCGTGCCATGCCCCATGTGTGGCAGATTGGCTCAAAACCGCATCCGACGGGATCTCGTGAAAATGCAGAAGTCAGGCAATATCTGATAGACCAGCTAAAAGCATTGGGGTTTACGCCAGAAATTCAATCGGCGGATGTCGTCAATCCTAAAACTAAGCAAGCGGTACAAGTCCATAATGTATTGGTGAAAATTTCTGGCACACGTTCGAGCAAAGCCGTGCTGCTATCAGCCCATTACGATTCCGTGGCTACAGGCTCTGGTGCTGCCGACGACGGCGCGTCGGTTGCGGCTATTTTGGAAACGCTGCGGGCCTTAAAAACGCAACCCGCATTGCAAAATGACCTGATTTGCCTGTTCACCGATAGCGAAGAAAGCGGATTGTTAGGCGCGAAAGCCTTTGTGGAACAACATCCTTGGACAAAAGAAGTCGGATTGGCGTTGAATTTTGAATACCGTGGCAATAGCGGTGCGTTCATGATGTTTGAAACCAGTGATGGCAACGGTAAGTTGATCGAAGGACTTGCCGAGTCGGTCGCGTTTGTCATGAGCAATTCCTTGATGTACGAGGTGTATAAGCGACTGCCTAATGATACCGATTTCAGCGTCTTTAAAAGTGCAGGCATACTGGGGATGAATTTTGCCGCGATTGAAAACCATGCGGCTTATCACACCCAACTGGATCGCCCGGAATTCTTGAATCAAGCCACGTTGCAGCATGAAGGGGACATCATGCTGGCCTTGGTGAAACATTTTGGCAACCAACCATTAGCCAACCTTAAAGTAGAAAACCGTGTGTACTTCGATTTCCCCGGCTTAGGGCTTGTACATTACCCCATGCGTTGGACGATTGCCTTGTGCGTTTTGCTCGCAATCGGGTTTATTGCTTTGTGTGCAGCCAGCCATAAGGCGAAATCAATGCGGATAAAACAAACCTTGATTGCACTGTGTGCTTATCTCTTGCTGATTTGCGGTTTGTACTTTATCGACAGTTGGCTTTGGGCTGCGCTTCGCATCTTTCACCCTAATTACCTGACGTTCGCCTACGACGACACCTCAACAAGTTACGGCTATTTGCTGGGATTTATCCTCATAAACACAGCAATAACCGTTATTTTTTACTTAATTAGCAAGAAATGGCTAAAGCCGATGGAAATCAGCTTGGGCATTTCGGCTATTTGGCTTTTCTTGGCACTTTTCACCCTGAATAACGGGGCAAATTTCTTGTTTACCTGGCCGTTGTTCGCATTACTGTTGTCGTTGTACTTAGTAAGGTTGCTCTGCATAAAGCATCATTCGGGATTCAATCGTCTGATCTTGTTGGCTGGCTGTGCGCCAGGATTATTGATCTTTACGCCGTTAATCAAAAACTTATTTGTTGGTTTAACGCCGAGTAACATGGCGGTCATATTGCTATTCGTAAACTTACTGTTAGGTTTGTTGTTTCCGGTGCTGGTTGCAATAAGGTTAAACAAAAAAGGTTTTATCCTACGAAAGTCTTAGAACCCGTTCTTAGATGGAATAGATGAATGATGAAGGTCGCATTATTACAATAGCAGGTTGGTTTAATGTTTTATTCCACCCAATTTTTCGACCGTTCTACTGCTTTTTGCCAATAGTGTTTGAGTGTATTGACTTGTTCAGATGATAACTTGGGTGTAAATGCTTGATTGACATGCCATGATTGCTTGAGTTCTTCCATCTTCCAGAATCCGACTGCAAGCCCCGCTAGATATGCCGCACCTAGGGCAGTGGTTTCCAGGTTGTCTGGACGGGCGATGTTGATGTTGGATATGTCTGCCTGAAATTGCACCATGAGGTTGTTTTTGGCTACGCCGCCGTCTATGCGTAATTGCGTAATGGCTTCGCCACAGTCCAAGGTCATGGTTTGCAACAGTTCATCGACTTGAAAAGCGATGCTTTCCAGCGCCGCCCGTGCCAGATGTGCGTGTGTCGTGCCACGGGTAATCCCAAAGATTGCGCCACGGGCATGGGGATCCCAGTGCGGTGCGCCGAGTCCGGTCAGCGCGGGGACAAAATAGACACCGCCGTTATCGCTTACGCTGTTGGCTAACTTTTCTGAATCGGATGCTTGTTTGAACACCATCAAACCATCCCGTAGCCATTGCATGACTGCGCCACCCATGAACACGCTGCCTTCGAGGGCGTAGGTGACTTCATCGCCGATTTGCCAGGCAATGGTGGATAGCAAGCGGTGTTTTGATGCCACTTTTTTGCGCCCGGTATTCATCATCAAGAACGATCCCGTGCCGTACGTGCATTTTGCCATGCCGGGTTGATGGCATAACTGACCGAATAAGGCGGCTTGCTGATCGCCAGCAATCGCTGCAATAGGTATTCCTTCGCCTATATCTGAATGCCGGGTTAGTCCGTAGACTTCGCTAGACGTTTTTACCGTAGGGAGTAAAGCAGCGGGAATATTGAATATTGCCAGTAATTCCTCATCCCATCTAAGCTGTTCGATGTTGTATAAGAGGGTACGGGAAGCGTTGGAAACATCGGTAATATGCAACTCACCTTGGGTAAGATTCCAGACCAGCCAGGAATCTATGGTGCCGAAGGCCAATTCGCCGCACTCTGCTTTAGTTCTTGCGCCTTCGACATTATCCAGCAGCCATTTTATCTTGGTAGCGGAAAAATAGGCATCAAGCAGCAGTCCGGTTTTTGCCTGGATCATCGGCTCAACCCCAGCTTCTTTAAGTCGGGTACATTCGTCTGCGGTTCGCCTGTCTTGCCAGACGATGGCGTTATAAATGGGCTTACCCGTTTTTCGATCCCAGATCACGGTTGTCTCCCGTTGATTGGTGATACCTATACCGGCTATATCGGACGGTTTCAGGTCATGTTGTTGCAGCACTTGTTTGATGACAGTGGCCTGGGTTTGCCAGATCTCCTCGGCATCGTGTTCCACCCAGCCCGGCTGTGGATAATGTTGTTGGAATTCTTTCTGGGCGATGGCAACAGGTTGTGCATCCTTATTGTAAAGAATGCAACGTGAGCTGCTGGTGCCTTGGTCTATGGCTACTATGTGTTTCATTTTGGTTTTTTAATTTTCCTCACCCTAACCCTCTCGGCAACTGCTCCTGCGTTGCCCTACTAACCTACATCCATGTAGGGATCCAGCAGGAGAAGGGACAAAAGATGTTGCCATAAATGAATTGATTGGCAAATAAGCCGCAATTTTTTCCCGCACCCGATTAGGGTAATCAGAAATCAAGCCAGATGCTCCGGCAGACATTAAACAGTCCATCTCCTTCTGGTCATTACACGTCCATATATTCACGCTAAATCCTGCTTTATTGATCTTATCAATGTGGGCGAGATAACGCTTGCCGGGTAAGCCGCCAAACCCCTTGGCCTTATAATCCTTGTAACAACCAATGTTATAAGCATTCGCCTTAAGTTTGCGTAGGTAGGTAAGAGGGGCTTTGATGGGCGGGTCAGTAAGGACAGCCGTGGCACAAGTTTTGGTTTGTTGCCGTACTTGCTTCAACAGTTTATGTTCAAAGGAAGAAATCAGGATTCGGCCTTCCATTTTCATTGTTTCTATTGTATTCAACACGGCTTCAACTAGCCCTGTTGTGCCATTGGGCTGTTTTTTGAGCTCTATGTTGACCATCAAGTTCAGTTCTTTAGCCAAACTCAAGGTTTCGGCCAGAGTCGGTATTTTGATGTCGCCGGAAGCATAGCGTTCCCGTTCAGATGCGCTGATAAATTCATCTAATTCGGCATCTGTCAGGCTTTGCAAGAAGGCCTGACGCTCTGCACTGGGCAGTGCCAATTGCTCGATATACCAGCTACCTGCGTCTAAACAGCTAAGTTCCGTATATGTAAAATCGGCGACATTGTAACTGCTGCGGTTAGGGAACCTGGTCTTGGCATCTGTGCATCTGGTCAGGTGTTCATCGTGATAAACGACAACCACGCCGTCTTTCGATAAGCGCACGTCCATCTCAAACATCTCGCAGCCCAGGGTTTTAGCTTTGGCAAAGGCGACGAGGGTGTTTTCAGGCGCGTATGCCCGCGCACCCCGGTGGGCAATGTTTAAAATGTGGGTGGATGTCGTCGGGATCAGCATGGTCAGCTCCAGTTTGATAGTGTGGTGTTCAATGAAACGGTAAGCTATTATTTGCAATAATACGATAGAAATTAACTGCGGCGATAGCAAGTTGTCGATGTCAAGCTCGATTTTGACAGGAGGATTTACTGATGCGAATTCAAGATGGATTTTTTTTTCAGTTTATTAAATTGGCGGGGCCATTTTGGAACTCCGACAATAAGGTTGTTATTCGGTTGGATACGGTTTTTCTGGTTGCGCTGACCGTATTGCAAATTTACCTTGCCGTCATCATTACGGAATGGAATGCCGATCTTTTTGATGCCCTTGAGCAACATTCAATGTCCGGCATCATTGCCCAAATAGGGATGTTAATCCTGATTTTCATCGGCAGCATCACAATAACGACCCTGCACCTCATTGTTAAAAGGCGGTTGCTGATCGGCTGGCGCTTGTGGCTTACCGAAAAGGTCGTTGCCAAGTGGATGCATAAAGGGCGGCATTACCAGGTTACTTTCATGGCGAAAAATAATCATGACAATCCCGATGGCCGCATTGCAGAAGATATTCGAATAGCAACGGAAGAAGCCATTGCAATGGGGCATTCGTTGTTTTATAGCCTGCTGTTATTAGGGAGCTTTACAAAAATTCTCTGGACTCTATCGGGTACAGTTGTTCTTGACATAGGCTTGTTTTCCTTTTCAATTGCCGGATATTTGGTCTGGATTGCGGTCATCTATTCGGTTTGTGCATCAATATTGGGTTGGTGGATGGGCAAGCCGCTCACCAAGGCAACTAATGCCCGACAAACTGAGGAAGCGAATTACCGATATACCTTGATAAAGGCACAAGACAATTCCCAGGCAATTGCCCTGATTCATGGCGAAAACTACGAACAAAAGCGTTTTCTTAACTCATTTCAGGCCATTATTGACACTTACGCACAACAAACCGCCGCGTGGAAACAAATCCAGATATTCACGTCGGGTTATTCGGTCATATCAATGGCCTTGCCGATCCTAGCGGCTGCCCCGCGCTACATTGTTGGGGCGATTTCTTTGGGTACATTGATGCAATCTGTCCAGGCATTTCAGCATTTGGTAAATGCCCTGTCTTGGCCTGCCAGCAATATGGCTGGAATCGCCAAATGGCGGGCTTCGGTTGAACGGGTTTTGGGCCTGGTCAAAGCCCTTGATGAACTGGAACATGACATATCTTGCCTTAATTCAAACCAGATTTGTGTCAACAAGGCAGGAAAATCGGTATTAACGTTTGAGAATCTCAGCATTGCCAACCTGGAAGGCGAAACGATTTCGGCCACTATCAACACTGAAATTAAGGCGGGCGAGCGCGTATTGATTGTAGGCCATCCCAGCACGGGGGCAAAGTTGTTCCAGGCAATTGCCGGTTTGTGGCCTTGGGGTTCAGGCCATATTCAAGTCCCTGAAAATGAGCGTTTATTCTTCATGTCGCCACACCCTTACTTACCGACTGGATCGCTACAAGCGGCAATTTGTTATCCCAAAGCTGTCAGCGCATTCAACCGGACTGACCTGGAAAAATTGTTAAGGCGTATTGGGCTTAAAGATTTGATTAATCAACTCGACCAGGTTGAATCTTGGGAAAAACTGTTGTCTCGTGAACAGCAACAACGGTTAGGCTTGGTACGTGCGCTCTTGTACGGACCAAAATGGATTTTTATGCAAGAAGCCCTGGATTCGCTTACGCCAGAAGGCGAAACCCAGATGCTGGAATTATTGGGCAAAGAATTGCCAGATACAGCTATCCTTAGCATTACTAACCAGCCGTCGGCGGAGGCGTTCCATCAACGTAAACTAAAAATATAAATCGTTATTTATATCTATCCACACAACCATTGTGAATACATTAAAAGCAATGAGAAATATATTTTTTGCCATAGTTTTGATTTTTATAAATTTATTTCTTGGACTTGAGTTGTGGCAAGGCATTATTATTTACTTTGATACAAAAAACTCAGTGCATTGGCCCAAAGCTGAAGCCACCGTATTAGCTACAAAGATTAAGGAATCAAGAGGCAAATTCGGTGTTACTTATTGTCCTGAATGGGACTATTATTTCAGTGTAGATGGCAAACAATACAATTCAACTAGGGCTGTTTTTGAATCATGCAAATGCCATAGTTACCGAAAAAATGCCGAACTTGAACTGAATAAACATCCAATTGGTTCTAAAGTATTTGCCATTTACGATCCAGAAAACCCAAGTAAAGCTGCGCTGAGGTTATCAAATGACAGTCCATTCAATATGTTATTGATCCTTTTTTGCATGCTTATTGTTTTTGAAATTATTGTTCTGATAGTTATTTTAAAGCGTATAAATATCAAACACACCAAACCTAGATAAGCTACCGGAGATAAAAGTTATGACTGAATCATCTTCTAAAAACAAAGGCAAAAAACTACGCGGCGTCAACCTGGGCGGTTGGCTGGTGCTGGAGAAATGGATGACCCCCAGCGTATTTGAAGGCTTGAACGCGACAGATGAAACCACGTATTGCGTGGAACTTGGCGGTGCAGCAGAAACACGGCTAAAACACCACTGGCAAACCTTTATCACCCGCGATGATTTCGCTTGGCTGGCAAGTATCGGTATCAATGCCGTACGTATTCCCATCGGCCATTGGATTTTCGGAGCTAATTACCCGTATCACCGGACGTATGGTGACTATCAACATCCTTTCGTTGTGGGCGGCATTGATATTCTCGACCAAGCCTTCGAGTGGGCAGAAGAATTGGGCTTATTGATTTTGCTCGATCTACATGCCGCGCCCGGTTGCCAGAATGGTTTCGACAATGGCGGCATAAAAGATGTGTGCGAATGGCATACGGATGAGAGCTATCTCAACCATTCCTTGTGGGTGCTGGAGCAACTGGCAGAACGCTATCATGGGCGACACGCACTGCACGGTATTGAAGTATTGAACGAACCCCGTTGGGATGTGGACACTGACCTGCTAAAAAAATACAACATCGATGGCTATCACCGTATCCGAAAATATTGTCAACCCGAAGATGTGGCGGTGGTTTTTCATGATGGTTTTCGGTCTTATCAAGAATATCTGGGCTTTATGAAAGAACCTGAATTCGACAATGTGGTGTTCGATATTCATAGATACCAATGCTTTGCGCGGGAAGACATTGATTCGGATATTTACCAGCACGTTACCAAAACCGTGGTGGAATGGAAACAGGAAGCCGATGCCATCATCCAGGAAATGCAGCAATGGACGTATGTCGGCGAATGGAGTTTGGGGCTGGATTTACGTGTGGTTTCGCTGTGGGCTGAAGGCCCGTTCAACCATGCGCTGGAAAAAATGGATAAATTTCAAATGGATGTCGCTTATCGTGCCTATGCCTCCGCGCAATTGGCAACCTATGAAAAATATCTCGGCTGGTTTTTTTGGAGTTACAAAACCGAAACTACACCGGCATGGTGTTTCCGAGATTGCGTCAATAATGGTTGGTTGCCGGATCGGTTTGATTTTGAATGAGTTTGTCTGTGTAGACTTTGATTTTTACAAAAAATCGCTGACAAAACCATCCTGGATTTGTCAGCGTTTCTGTTCACTAAAATACCTGGCGTTAGCGCCCTCGGCGACTATCATCTTTCGCATCATTCTCTACTGGGAGTAGAGCGAGTTTGATACGGTCGAAAAAATAGCCGATAAAGCCAATCATTACGACGGCAAACAATACTCGGCTGATAATCAAAACCTCAGTTAGCGTCATTTCGGAGTCGCCTCCGCCCAGTGTTTTTACGAAATCTGCAAATCGGTTAATACCAATTGCACCATTATCAACTAAGTTAATCAGTAAGTTGCTCATTTTGGTCACCCTCAATCTATATTAATGAAATGGGTTGATTTATACCTCAATGAGTTTTAAAAAATGTGCGTCCTTGCACAACTTAACATCCTTGTATTATCAGGAGGTACGCACACAATGTAGATCAGTTGACTACTTTATACTGTGAACCAGTGCTGATTTCTATGAAGTATTACCATTCAGGATGAAATAAATTCTGGTTTTTTAGGGAGGCGGGTGAATAACTGTAGGTTATGCTGGTTTGGTCAAATACCCAACCAATTCTGAGGCTTTAAATAGCGATCATAAAGCAATGCTTCGGCACTGTTGGATTCGGGTTGCCAGTTGTATTTCCAGTTTACCACGGGAGGTAGCGACATCAGGATGGATTCCGTTCTGCCGCCGGATTGCAAGCCGAATAAAGTGCCACGGTCATAGACGAGATTGTATTCAACATACCGTCCTCGGCGGTAAAGTTGGAAATTTCGCTCTCTGTCGCCAAAAACGGTGGTTTTACGCTTTTGGACGATAGGTAAGTAGGCTTGGATATAATGATTGCCTACTGATTGCATCAGCGCAAAACAGCGTTCAAATTCCCATTCGTTCAGGTCATCAAAGAATAAGCCGCCAACACCACGGGTTTCGTTGCGGTGTTTGAGATAAAAATAATCGTCGCACCACTTTTTATAAGCCGGATAGATGTCATCACCAAAAGGCTGACAAGCCGCCCGTGCGCTTTGGTGCCAATGGATTATGTCTTCTTCAAAGGGATAAAACGGCGTTAAATCAAAACCGCCGCCAAACCACCAGATGGTGGGTTCATTCGGTTTTTCTGCAATCAAAAAACGCACGTTGGCATGGGAAGTCGGGATATAAGGGTTAAGCGGATGAATAACCAGCGACACGCCCATCGCCTCAAATTGCCGATTGGCAAGCTCAGGTCGTTTTGCAGTCGCAGAAGGTGGTAGGCTAAAACCGGATACGTGGGAGAAATTGACCCCGCCTTGCTCAAAAACCTGACCATTGGTTAATACCCGCGTCCTGCCACCACCACCTTCCTCGCGTGTCCAAAGGTCTTCAATAAACCGCGCTTCCGGTTCTTCCCCTTCCAAAGCCGTGCAGATACTGTCTTGCAGGGTGAGCAAATAATCTTTTACTTTGTTGATGTCTTCAATATCCATTGGTAAGCCAGCGTAATCAGATTTGTTTTAACAGATATTGCAACTCTGTCTGAATCTTCTTGCGGTAAAAAATAAACTTCCAACGCGAACCACCGCATTGCCGCCATAATAACGCCGAACGAACTCCAGCTAATAGCAATGCCCTGACTTTACTGGCTATATCGGGTCTGGCTAAGTACGTTTGGTCGCCATTCACCATAACCCTAGGCTGTAAGGTACTGATTGTACTTTGATAAAGGCTACCGAGATTGGCTAAGACATTACCGTGCAACAGACCAAATTCCTCACTTTGTGCTTGCGCCTTAACGATACCGCTTTGTATAGTGTTGAGCATGTCTTTGCGATCAGAAAGTCTCCGCTCTAAGAATACAATTGCCGCTGCATAACGTGCTTGCTCAGGATTGGGGGCTTTTTCGCCAGTTATCTGCCCGTCGAGCTGTTCTAAACCCAGTTTCAACCCAGCTAATCCGCCGTAAATATCGCCTACACTGTCCGAATCTATTTTTAATATGCTACCAATACTGGCTTCCATCGCTTGTTGATCGCAAGTGCCTGTCGTAGCCAGTTGCTGCACCAAAACGGCAACTTGGGCAATTCCAGCAAGGGCAATGGTTTGATTAGTGATGGTATTGAGTTCCATTAGGTTTATTTGTTGAATTATTAAGGGACAATCGTACCAATAATGAGGGTAGTTATTCAATGGTTACTTAAGCAGTGAATTGATTGTCAACATATTACCTGCTGTTGACGGGTTGTGATATAAATACCTCAGTTAGTTCCAGTAGTAATAACCAAACGGAGATCAAAATGACTGAATCAGCATCATTAACCGTAACAGGCATGAAGTGTGGTGGCTGCGAAAACAATGTCACTACGAAATTAAAATCTTTGGATGGCGTAAAATCGGCAACTGCATCGAGCAAAAGCCAAGAGGTTAAGGTCGAATTCGACACCGACAAAACCAGTCTTGCCACCATTGCACAAGCAATTACTGACGTAGGATATACTGTAGTTGACAATACCTGATTGATTTTTAATAACATTAAGGCGTAACTCATGACCACAGGACCCGTCGCAGAGGCACAAACCGAAACCCGATTATCCATCATGGGCATGACTTGCGCGGGTTGTGTCAGTACGGTTGAAGGTGCATTAGCATCCGTACCCGGCGTGGTTTCGGTCGCCGTCAATTTTGCTGACCATTCCGCGATGGTTAAAGGCACGGCTGATCCTAACGCATTAAAGCAAGCTGTGATTAGTGCAGGTTACGATGCGGCGGTTATGGAAGGGCTAGAAAATCCTGAAGAGCAAGAAGCTTTAGAGCGTAGGCGTTATCGTAGCTTAATGAAAAAAGCCGCAGTTGCTGGTGGTTTCGGTGCTTTTCTCATGGCGGCAGAGCATTTCGCCTGGTTGCCGGAAATAGGTTCAGCAACAGGGCGTTGGGTTTGGCCTGAACTAGCACTGATTACCTTGGGAGTCATGATCTACTCTGGTTTGCACTTTTACCAAGGTGCATTCAAAGCCCTAAGCTTAGGGCAAGCCAATATGGATACCCTGATTGCTTTAGGTACGGGATCGGCGTGGATTTTTTCCTGCATTGTCATTGATTTTTCTGATGTTTTGCCGTCATTAGCTAAACACGCTTATTTTGAGGCAGCGGTCGTCATTTTGGCTTTTATCAACCTAGGTACAGGGTTGGAAACGATGGCGCGAGGACGGACATCCGGCGCAATCAGAAAGCTAATCGGTCTGCAACCGCGAACTGCCCGTGTTATGCGGGATGGTAAGGAACAGGACATTCCCATAGAGGAAGTGGGATTGGGTGAGACATTACGAGTTAGACCGGGCGAGAAAATCGCGGTCGATGGCGTATTATTTGACGGACATTCGACGATTGATGAATCCATGTTGACAGGAGAACCTCTGCCCGTAGAGAAAACCATAAACAGCGAAGTCGTCGCTGGTTCTATCAACCAAACCGGCACCTTCCTGTTTAAAGCCACGCGCATTGGTCGAGATACCGCATTGGCACAGATTATTAATAGCGTTAGGCAAGCGCAAAGCAGCAAACCAGAAATTGCGCGGTTAGTCGATAAAATCTCCGGTATTTTTGTTCCAATTGTCGTGCTGATAGCCATTGTAACCTTCGCGCTTTGGTATTATTTTGGTCCTGTACCATCAATAGGTTACGCATTCGTCACGGCCATGACTGTCCTTGTGATAGCTTGTCCTTGTGCATTGGGGCTGGCAACACCGATTTCCGTGATGGTCGCCGTTGGTAGGGCAGCACAATCTGGGATATTGATACGGCAAGGCGATGCCCTGCAAAAAGCCGGGCAATTGACCTGCGTGGTTCTTGATAAAACCGGAACGATTACCGAAGGCAAGCCCGTCGTGTCCACCGTAAGACATGTGGCTAAATTCGATGGCGATTCGGTACTAGTATGGGCAGCCAGCATAGAATCCGGCTCGGAACATCCCTTGGCTGCAAGTATTTTGGCTGCTGCTGAACAAAAGCAACTTAAATTGGAAAAAGTGCAACAATTTGAAGCCATTGCAGGTCACGGTGTGACGGCAACTATCAATAAAAGACCAGTCTATTTTGGTAATCGTGCCTTAATGGCGCTAAAAGGCATTGATGCCAGAAACTATGATGAACAATTGGCAGAACTGTCCGCATTAGGGCAAACGCCCATGCTGCTTGCGGTAGATAATGCCATTGCTGGCATTATTGCGGTATCCGACCCCATCAAAAAAGATTCCGTCAACGCCGTGCAGCAACTGCAAAAGCTGGGTGTCCGCGTGATTATGGTCACGGGAGATAATGAAATAACCGCGCAAGCTATCGCAAAACAAGCAGGTATTACCGAAGTTAAAGCTCAAGTTCTTCCACAAGACAAAGCTTCTATTATCAAAGAATTGCAGCAACAAGGTCAGATAGTCGGCATGGTAGGCGATGGCATTAACGATGCGCCCGCCCTGGCACAAGCCGACGTGGGCATGGCTATCGGCACAGGCACGGACGTGGCGATTGAGAGTGCTGACGTAGTTATCCTGCAAGGCTCATTGTTGAAAGTGCCGGAAGCCATAGCCTTATCTAAAGCCACCGTGAAAAACATCAAACAAAACCTGTTTGGCGCATTTTTTTACAACACCATCAGCATTCCCGTCGCCGCTGGGCTGTTATACCCGTTCTTTGGTATTTTGCTCAACCCGATGATTGCTGGTGCGGCAATGGCGATGTCTTCGTTGACCGTGGTGGCGAATGCGAGTCGCTTGCGGTGGATTAAGTTGAATGATTGAGGATATTATTCTTCGGCGTAACAAGTGACAGTCTGAGTTAGAGCGAGTACGTCTCTAAACCACCAAATCCCCAACTTTGGTTGTCATAAGCCATTTTCAAGCCTGTCAACTAGGTAATCTTACCGATATTGACACCTCATTATTCTCAAAAATACCGAAAACACAGTGCGTTGGTTCTGAAAAAACAGTGACGCATAAGTATTCATACCAATATTTTTAAATACTGAAGTCCGTACAATTTACGCAAGCTTATTAAATGCTTGTTACGGAATTTAAAAATAGAGGTATGACTATGACTGTATCTAAATTAAGTCTAAAAGAGTTACCGGATAGCGTCGGTATGACGGCATTCTTAGCGGTTTTTACATTAATGGTTGCATTTACACAGCCCGTGAAGGCGAGAGGTCTCGCCCAACCAGCACTACCGGATTTTTGCAACAACCTGCCGACAGGTTTTGTAGCAGAAGGTGAAGGGATTGATCCTGAAATTCCGCGTTCACTTAAATGCACACCCGCACCTGAACCCTATATGCTCGATGCAAACGGGGCTGCTGTTTCGATTTCCCCAAGTATCATTAAAAATAAGGCGGCGTTAATTGCGCTGGGTAAGATGTTATTTTGGGATACCCAAGTAGGCAGTGATGGCATCGCTTGCGCCAGTTGCCATTTTCAAGCCGGTGCGGATAACCGTATCAAAAATCAGATCAATCCCGGCATGAGAAATGCGAGTGGACAATTAGCCCACGATGGTGCGACTCCTATGGGTAATGTTTTTGATTATATGTCTTCGTATGTCAGTGCTAATCAATTGGATTTTCTAGCCTTGGATCCTTTGTTGGTATCGCCTGGCAAAGGCCCCAACTACACGCTGAAAAAAGCTGACTTTCCATTACGGAAGTATAAAGCATCTGAAAATGCTGTCGATGGTGAAATTGAAACTGAAGCCGAGCTAGCAGCCGAAGCAGCACTTGAACCGCCAGAAACACCGGAAGCCATTGCTGCTGAACAAGCTGAACTAGCTGGGGGAGTTGAAGCACCTGAAGTTGTAATCGATGAAACAATCACTAATGTGGCTGAAGGTGTGGTTGCACCTGAGCATAGTGCGGAATGGACACCTCCTCAGCCAGATGCAGCACTTTTAGCACTTGAAGCGCTTGAACCTGTTGAAGCAGAAGTAGACTTAGCAACGGTAGTGGTTACTGATCCGCCTACTCAGTTTAACCGCCATGCAGAAGTGGAATACGACAGTGATGATGTTATTTCTTCTCAAGGTGTTTATCCTTCAAAGTTCAACACCTTGACAGCGACAGGTAGACAGGAAGTCTGTGACAAAAGGTTTGAGACAACAGGGGCAGAACTGCCTATATTTAATGTGGCAGGTTACACAGTACGTCAAGCTGCACCGCGTAATACACCTTCTGTTATTAATGCGGTCTATAACTTCCGTAACTTTTGGGATGGCAGGGCAAATAACGTCTTTAACGGCTTAGATCCGTTTGGAGAAAGAAGCTTTGTTAACGGTAATATGCCAGAAACCGAGATTTATGCCAAAGTAGACAATGGTAGCCCCATGAAAAAACGGGTGACTATATATAACGCCAGCCTTGCATCACAAGCGGTTGGGCCAGCACTAAGCGATCTTGAAATGTCTTGCGCTGGCAAAGCCTTTCCTGAGTTAGGCAAAAAAATGCTGACCCGCAAGCCGTTAAGCAATCAAAAGGTTGACCCAACGGATAGCGTACTGGGAACTTATTCTAAACCTGTGATTGGTCTTAAACCTGAATATACCTATAAAAACCTCATACAAGCCGCGTTTAACAATGCTTATTGGGATGATACCAAAAAGGTAGGTAGCTATACCTTGACCGAAAACAACTTCTCATTGTTTTGGGGCTTGGCGATTCAAGCCTATGAAGCCACTTTAGTGTCGGATAATTCCCGTTTTGATAAGGCTTATGAAAATCCAAGCGATGCAGAAGCGCAATTAACCGCACAAGAAGAACATGGAAAGGTTTTGTTTGCAAAATCTGAATGTGTTGCTTGCCACTCAGGTTCAGAATTTACTGCTGCGTCTGTCAATCATGTCGAAAATGCGGCAGATAGACCTAATAGCTCTAAATACATTGAACGTATGATGATGGGTGATGGCGGTGTCGCATTATATGATGCAGGATTCTACAATATCGGTGTCCGCCCAACAGTCGAAGATCGCGGCATTGGCGGAACTGATGCTTATGGTTTTCCGTTATCATTCTCAAGAAATGCCAAGATGAATGCGAATGACTCCACGAATTTCTTTGCAGGTAATGAAACACCTAGTATTTCAAGTTTGTCGCCAGATCCTATTGATACAGATTCACTCTTGTTTGATACAGGAACTGGCTGTATCGCATGGAATCCACTGACTGTTGATCCATTTACTAATTACTTATGCGGTGACTCGCCTGTTGTTAGTGACGAACGTGATGCTGTAGATGGCGCGTTTAAGTCGCCCTCTTTGCGTAACGTAGAGTTAACAGGACCTTACTTTCATAATGGTGGACAAGCAACGCTGGAACAGGTTATCGAATTCTATAACCGAGGTGGAGATCGTCAAGATCATTCCCAGAAAGATCCTAACTGTAAAGGCACAGTATTAACAACGGATGCTTACGGCAATAAAGTCATTCTCCCTGATCCTGTGACAGGATTGATCGACGATACTGGTTTGCTATCAGAAGATGGCGTTGGTTCTGCCAGCAATCTTGCTGCGGACATGGCGGGTCATCGGGATTTGGAAGAAACGACATGCGGTACCGCAAAATCATCATCCCAAAGCCTGAAATTGACTAAATCGGATGTCGATGATCTGGTTGCTTTCTTGAAATCGCTGACTGATGAACGGGTACGTTGGGAACAAGCACCGTTCGATCATCCTTCCTTAACATTACCTCATGGTCATGTAGGTGATGAAACCTGGGTGAAATTCAGCAAAGCCAACAATCAGGCGCAGCAACAAACATATACCTTACCCGCAGTCGGTAAGTTGGGTCGTGGTGTTAAAGGGTTGATGGCGCTGAAATCGTTTGAATCTGGACTGCAATAAGTTTGCTGATTCAATAAAGTACAACGTGTTCTACCGACGATTGCCCGTTATCCTGACCAAGCACTAAGTACGCTCAGTTAGGATGACGGAAAGTAACTTTACATCGTCAAAATGGTTTCCCCTCTACTGCTAACCAAGGAAGGTTGGCAGCTTTTTAGTCCGCATTTTTGTAAATTCTTCTAAATCTGCTTTAAATAATCCTGCTATTTCCATTAAGATATTATGGGATAATCAAACCTGTTTTTGGTTTTCCTTTATTAATCATGCCTTATCCTACGATTGAATCTTTTGTCGGCAACACACCTTTAGTCAGGTTGCAACGCTTGCCTGGCGAAACCAGCAATACCATCCTGGTTAAGCTGGAAGGCAATAATCCTGCCGGTTCGGTAAAAGACCGCCCAGCGTTAAGCATGATTAGACATGCCGAAGCCAGGGGTGAAATCAAGCCAGGTGACCGATTGATTGAGGCGACCAGCGGCAATACAGGCATTGCATTAGCAATGGCAGCCGCCATCAAAGGTTACAAAATGACCTTGATTATGCCGGACAATATGAGTTCTGAACGTATCGCATCCATGAAGGCGTACGGTGCGGAAATCATCCTGACACCAGCGGCAGGTAGTATGGAAGCGGCAATTGATTTGTCCAGGGAAATGGAGGCGAATGGCGAAGGTCGGATTCTCGACCAATTTGCCAATCCCGGCAATCCCCGCGCCCATTACGAAGGTACCGGGCCCGAAATCTGGCGGGATACTCGCGGACAAATCACCCATTTTGTTAGTTCCATGGGTACGACGGGTACTATTATGGGTACGTCAAAATTTCTCAAAGAACAAAATCCTAAAATTCAAATCATTGGTGTACAACCGGAAGGGGAATCCAAAATTCCTGGCATCCGGCGTTGGCCGAAAGAATATTTGCCGAAAATTTACCAAGCTGAGCGGGTGGATCGGATTATTGATGTCGATCAGCAATCAGCCGAACAAACCACGCGGGATTTGGCGGCGAAAGAAGGGATTTTTGCAGGTGTTTCGTCGGGAGGTGGGGTGTCCGTTGCTTTGCGCTTATCGCAAGAACTGACCGATGCTGTGATCGTAGTGATTATTTGTGATCGTGGGGATCGTTATTTGTCTACGGGTGTTTTTCCGAGTTAGTTTTTCATAAAACAAAGGCGTAAAATTATTCGCATGAAAGTATCTGAATTGTTGGGTATTTTGGAACAAGATGGTTGGTTTTTAGTTCGCCAGCAAGGTAGCCATCGTCAATTTCATCACGCTGCAAAATCAGGAACTGTGACGGTTGCAGGCAAACCCAGCCTTGATGTGCCGCGTGGTACGTTAAACAATATCTTGAAACAAGCTGGCTTAAAGGAGTAATTATGCGGTATATGGTTATCGTTGAAAAAGGCGAGTCGAGTTACGGTGCTTTTGTGCCTGATTTACCGGGTTGTATTGCGGTCGGTGAGACAGAGCAAGAAGTGATAGTGCTGATTCAAGAGGCTATTCAATTCCATCTGGAAGATTTGCAAAGCGAAGGCCGACCGATTCCTCAACCTGTATCAAAAAGTACGTTTGTGGATGTTGCGGCGTAGAAAGTTTGCTGGGTTAATCAACCCAGCCTAAGGGCTATAAGCAAATGCAAATAAAATCGTATGACTTATCATGTTTGCATTATTAGGTGCATGGAATGCACCTAATTATTTAAGGCAATTACGAACCATGAACGAAGATCTTTTTTGGGAAATTATCGAAAAATCTGAGAGTGCAAATTATGAATATGATTTCCCAGAAGGATTGGTATTCGAACTAAAAAAGTTGACACCGGAATTAATCATTGAATTCTATGAAATTTACAATGTAATTCATGAGGAAGCAGATATGGGTGATGTTTGGGCGGCAGGAATGCTTCTCAATGGTGGTCATGGCTCCGATGATGGTTTTGTTTATTTCCGTGATTGGTTAATTGCACAGGGGCGAGAAACATTTGAAAAAACGCTTGCTGAACCTGATTCATTGGCATTGATTCCTGTCGATACTGATGAAACAGGTCGTCCTTATGCTGAATGGGAAAGTTTTGCGTATGCTCCAAGTTATGCTTATGAAGAAGTTACAACTAAAAACATGTGCGATGAATTGGCAAAGGTTGAAAAGTTCAATAACTCAAATAAAGTTATACCATTTGAAAAAAACAATTGGGATTGGCAGGATTATACAGATGAAGTATTAGCTGAAAAATTTCCAAAAATGTGGCACAACTATGGAAGGTATAAAATTGAATTTGATAATACATCCAGCTAACTTGATACGAGTTATACAGCCAAGTAGGTCAGATTGCTTCTTAAGCGTTACCTGACACAAGCGATGCAAATGTCACATAACCGCTAGCGCGGCAATGTGACTTACATTATTCCTCAAATCATATGTGACCTGATTTTGAAAAATACGCAGGTTAAATGTAAATCCATTATCAAACTGTATGTCTTCATGGCGCTTTGGCTAATGGCTAAGGCCGTTTATGCTCTTGATGCTGCCTCATTAACGGTTGGTTCAATATCAAGCAAAGACTGGAAGCTGGAGGGTATGACTCTTGCGGTTATTGACCTCAACAAAAAAAAGCCGCAATTCAAAATGTCGGCAACAAAATTGACACTTCCCAAGCCGTTCAATGACCTCACGCTTGCAAACATCCAATGCAAAGATTTCACCTGGGATCAGGATGAACTGCATTGCAATCAAGGCAGGGCATCTGTCCGTTCTGCCTATTGGCAATCGCCAACGACGAATTTTTCCTTTCACCTTAGCCCGAAACTTAACAGCTTTAAACTGGAAGATGCACGTCTAGCAGGTAGCCGCTTATCGCTAGATGCAGTAATTAACGGAGAAAATTGGCAATGTAAGGTGAAAGCGGAACATATCAGCAACAAGTTGGTAGATAAACTATTCCAGTCAAAGCCGCCGAAACAGAAACAAGCACAAGTGAAACAAGGTAGTTTGAATCTAACAGGAACGTTTTCCGGTAAGCAAGACACAATGCAGGGTTTTAATTTAACAGCCGAGGTTGAAGGCTTAACTGACCAAACCGAAGTTGGCAAAGTTGCCACCGAGAAATTAAATTTGCTGACGAATTGGGAAGCTAAAAAATTCAAAGAAAATTGGGTTTGGCAAAGCGAATCTAAAATCACTGGCGGTGCGCTTTATGTCGATCCAGTTTATCTGGAAGCTGGGGTGCAACCCATCGTGTTGAATGCCCAAGGTCTTTGGAATGCCAAAACTAAGCAGGCCGATATTCAGTCTTTTACCTATCAGCATCCCGATGTTGGGATATTAAGCGGGAAAGGTGCGGCTTATTACCGTGACGGCATCAAGATTGATAAGGCTGATGTCAATTTGCATAGTGAGACTTTGCAAGGGCTGTTGACAACTTATATCAACCCGTTTTTTACCGAATCACTCTTTACAGGCGTTACGGTTACGGGCGATGTCCAGGCGAATTTCACCTTTATTCATCAGGTGTTAACGGATACCTCAATACATTTGAGAAAATTAAATTTAACAGATGAGGCTGGGCGGTTGGCAATCAATGACGGGTCTGGATTGCTTAACTGGTCGGATAACCCAATGCTTATAAATCGTTCAGAATTGGCATGGCAGCAGCTTTCCATTAAAGGCTTGCCTATGGGGCAAACTAAAATACCATTTATCAACCAAGGAAATAGTTTCACCTTGGTTGAGAAAATCAAAATACCGTTTTTGAGCGGTTTCGTTGCCGTCGATAAATTCAGTTGGCAGGCCAAGAAACAAGATGAACCCGATGTTTCTTTTGCAGGGTCGTTGGATAATGTGTCCTTGGAGCAGTTATCCAAAACGTTGGGTTGGACACCTTTATCAGGAAATATCAGCGGCCAGATTCCAGGTGTTGATTACCACGATAAAACCTTAACACTGGACGGAGAGCTAAGGATTAACGTTTTCGATGGTACTGTTAAAGTCAATAACCTTGCTTCATCAGACTTATTCAGTGATTTCTCCAAAGTTTATGGTGATGTTCAAATTGAAAATCTGGATTTAGATCAACTTACCAGAAAATTTGAATTCGGAAATATTACCGGCAGAATGTCGGGAACTATCAACAAACTCGTTTTGGAAAACTGGCATCCGGTTACTTTTTATGCCTGGTTAGGAACGCCGGATGACGATGACTCAACTCACACCATCAGCCAAAAAGCGGTAAAAAATATCGCCAGTATTGGCGGTGGCGGGGCTTCTGATGCCTTATCCAGAAGCTTTTTAGGCATGTTTGAAACCTTCCGTTATGACAAAATCGGCATGGGTTGTTATCTGCATGATGGTGTGTGCCAAATGATGGGTTTAGAGGCAGCCGGGCAGGGTTATTACCTTATTAAAGGCGGTTGGCTGCCGAGAATTGACGTGCTGGGTTATAATCCTCGCGTCAATTGGGATGTGCTGGTGGAACGGCTAGGTCGTGTGGCATCGCCGGAGAAGGTTATAGTTCAGTAGGAGTGCAAACCTAGGTTTGTGCTTCGACTTGACATTAAAAATACCTGAAAATTTTAGTTTGGTTGCTTAGGCGCTCGCCCCTTCTTCCTTGAGGGAGAAGGCTGAGATGAGGGGCGTATACTAAGCTAATTTTAATCTCCTCACCCCAACCCTCCCGGCATCTGCTCCTGCATTGCCCTACTACCTACATCCATGTAGGCATCCAGCAGGAGAGGGAGCAACAGCTTTTGAAATGCTGAGAAATTTCCAACAAACAACGGAGTGCAAGATGAAAAAATTTTCTTTGTTAGGCATGTTAATGCTTACCGCGTGTGTCACTATAAATATCTATTTCCCCGCCGCTGCTGCTGAAAAAGTCGCCGATGAAATTATCAAGGATATTCAAAGTAATGTGCCACAAAAACCGCAACCAAAGCTAGAACCTAAAAGTGAACGATCTGATATGCAGACCAGCCTCTACAAGCTTATTGATCAAGTCATAAACATCGCCATTTCTCCAGCACAAGCCGCCGAAGCCGATTTATCCATTGATAGTCCCGAAATTAGGCAACTTACTGCATCAATGGAAAAACGATTTTCATCATTACAAAGTTTCTACGCGGCGGGAGCTATCGGCATAAAAGCAGATGGATTGTTAGCAGTTAAAGATGCCGCCAGCGTGCCACTAAAAGACCGTAACCAGGTCAATAAATTGGTCGCCGCAGAAAATGCTGACCGGCAAGCGCTCTATCAAGCCATTGCCAATGCTAATGGACATCCAGAATGGGCTACGCAAATTAAATCTACTTTTGCAGCCCGCTGGATTAGCAATGCCCAATCCGGCTGGTGGTATCAATCCTCAGGCACTTGGAAACAGAAATAAATATGGCACGTACACGAAAAAAACCGTTACCGATCATTCCAGTAAAGGCAACGATAAATTCTCTGACCCATGACGGCAGGGGTGTTACCCATATTGATGGCAAGGCAGTCTTTATTGATGCAGCCTTACCTGGCGAAGAAGTTGAATTTCTTTACACAGAAATCCGTCGGGATTATGCCGAAGGTAGGGTTGTTAACGTATTGACTGCTTCGGAACACAGGGTTGAGCCCTTATGTCCGCATTTTGATATTTGTGGTGGGTGCAGTTTTCAACATGTTGATTCTGCTACCCAAATTCAAATCAAACAAGGTTTGCTTGAAGAACAGTTTAAACGTATAGGCAAAGTTACGATTCCCCAGCTTTGGGAGCCATTAACAGGGCCGCACTGGGGCTATCGCCGGAAAGCACGAATGGGTGTTAAATATGTAGCCAAAAAAAATCGGGTGCTGGTTGGGTTTCGTGAAAAACGCCATCCGTATCTAGCCGAAATGGACAATTGCGTAGTTATGCACCCTATTGTTGGCACACGGCTTGTCGCCTTGGGTGAAATGATAGAAGGCTTGAGCGTTCGCGAAAAAATCCCCCAGATTGAAGTCGCTATCGGCGATGAACACTGTGTTTTGTCGGTACGTGTGCTAGAGCCGCCGACGGCAGACGACCAGGAAAAGATGCGTGCTTTTGGTAAAGCCCATAACCTGACGCTATGCTTGCAATCCAAAGGCCCTGATACCATCACTCCGCTGGATGGTGAGCCAGAAGTCATACCAACTTATTCCTTGCCTGACCACGGCATAGAATTCAAATTCCGCCCCGCCATGTTTACCCAGGTCAATTATGAAATAAACCGCCTGATGGTCAACCGTGTATTGGCTACCCTCAACTTAAACAAGGACGATACCGTACTCGACCTGTTTTGCGGTCTGGGCAACTTTACCTTGCCGCTTGCCAGATATGCTGGGTTAGTTGTTGGCGTGGAAGGCGACTTACCGCTCGTCAAACATGCCAGGGAAAATGCCCGTCATAACGGTATCGAAAACGCTGAATTTTATGCGGCGGATTTAAGCAAAGATATTAGCGATCAATCCTGGGCAAACCGCAAATACAACAAAATTCTACTCGACCCTTCCCGGGCAGGTGCATCGGAAGTGCTACATCATTTTAAACACTGGCAACCAGAGCAGATCGTTTATGTAAGCTGCAACCCGTCTACCCTGGCGCGTGATGCGGGTATTCTTGTCAATGATTTGGGCTATAAACTGGTTAAGGCAGGTGTGATGGATATGTTTCCGCAAACCGGACACGTCGAGTCAATAGCTTTGTTTGAGAGGTGAAAGAATCGATGGGCGGTTTCGCACAAACAGGTCAAATGTCAGCAGGATTTAGCAGATAGGTTGTGGGTGAGTGAGATAGTACCCCAACAAAAACAATCATCTAAGTATAGACATTGGGTTTCGTGTAGCTACAGCTAGGCCAACCAAAACGCAGTCACGACCAGCATTACATACGAAATTTGTCCTGTATGATGAAATTAGTCTTGTTGTTATTTGGAGAATCTTATGCCTAGACCAGTCACACCAGCGCTTGCCGCTGATACCATTATCGAACTCACCGATTATCCAGGTCGTCCCATCGTCTTGATTGAACGGGCAAATCCGCCTTATGGCTGGGCGATTCCAGGTGGATTTGTCGATGTCGGCGAACGGGTTGAACATGCTGCGGTACGGGAAGCCCAAGAAGAAGTCAGCCTGAATGTCAAACTGATTGCTTTGCTAGGCATTTATTCCGATCCTAGCCGCGATCATCGGGGGCATACCGTCACTGCCTGTTATGTCGCAGAAGCCGCAGGTACGCCTATTGCTGCCGATGATGCCAAAAATTGCCAGATATTCAACTTGGACGAGCTACCCGAACCATTGGCTTTCGACCACGCCGAAGTGCTTGTTCATTATAAAAAATTTCGGGAAACTGGGCAGGTAACGCCTTTACCTCCTGACATTGAATCGTAGAGGGCTATTTGAATATCCCTTTGATTTACAGACAAAAAAAACCCGCTGTTAAGCGGGTTTTTTGTTTAGCTTCAGAAAAGCTTAGGTTAGCTTTCTTTTGGTAACTTAGTTACCCCAAACCAGTTCAACACGACGGTTTTGTGATTTGCCTTCTTCGGTGCTGTTGTCAGCAATCGGCATATCTTCACCGTAACCGTGGGCAGTCAATCTGTTGGTCACGCCCTTCATACTGAGGTAATCAGCAACGGACTGGGAACGTTTTTGAGAAAGACGCATGTTGTATTTGTTGCTGCCTTCACTGCTGGTATGTCCACGCACTTCGATGTCATTCTTTTGTGGATACGCAATCAGGTTTTCAGCAACAGCATCAAGAATTGCAGTTGAGCTAGAAGTTAATTGTGCAGAATCATACTCAAAATTAACGCCTTTCAGCTCAAGACTTAGTGGGCATCCTGTTGCATTTACCTTGCTGCCAGCCATTGTGCCTGGGCAAGTATCTATACAATCATTAACGCCATCAGAATCTGAATCTAATGTTGAGCAATCGGTTACAGGTTCAGCAACTGCTGCTTGTGGCTTTGCGCCTAAAGGAACAACAAAACCGACGTTAACAACCATGTCGTGATATTCATCTGTTCCGCCAACAGGTGTCAAATGTGCGTTCAGGTTGTTGTTGTAACGATAACGTACGTCACTGCGGAACAACAGATGTTCGCAGAATTCGTACGTAAAACCCGCACCAGCTTCGCCAAGTATACCAACACCACTGTTACCATTGACGTAACTGTTCATGCCACCTGCTGCGATAACGGTGTACGGGGAGAATTTGTCACGCCAGAAGTAGTATTGTAAATCAGCAGTACCGCCCGCTAGATCCCACTGACCGTTATTCTGAGGGGAACGATTGGTTTCATCATCAAAACCGTTATAGAAGCCTCTTAACTCGACGTTGAAATGCTTGTCGAGCATCTTACCGAAGCCGATACCGGCACCATAACCCGCAGCATTTGAATTTCTATCGCCGCCGGGTTTCACATAAGAGCCGAAAGGTGCAACATACCAACGGTTATCAACTACTTCATCTTCGGCTTGAGCCGCAGCGGTAAAACCTATGCTTAATAACAAAGCAAAGGCCAGTAAGTTTTTATTTATCATAATCTTATCATGGTTTAGTGAGAAAAATAATTGGTTAGCTATTTAACTAATTACGTACCAATACATTGCCTGCTTGAACCCTGCCGTCTATCTACAATGCAAGTCTGTATTGAAGCTGAAAGAAGTATAAACCTGATTGTATCAAATACAACTCTTTCAGTCGTTTTTCGGTCGAAGGCAAAGCATTTATTACAAACATGAAACCATGCAACAAATAGGGCGATATTTAGATGCAACAATATCTAACCCTTGTTTCAACTATACAACACTTGTATTTATTATACAACATAATTCCACTTGAGTCCCTTAATATCAGTGCGAAATAACCTGTCGAAATTTTTCCATGAAGTAGTTCACATTAAATTTGAGTGACAGTTCACAGTTTTACGGATTAGTTATAGATATCATTACTCGCGCTGGAATCGTGCATAGCAAAACTGATCGCTAGTCTACCGGTTTCGTTATGCGCGATAAGGCTAAAAACCAGTTATTTTGTTTCAAGGAATGCACTCGACGTTTGGTGATCGTGTAGGTATTTGTACGTATATACGTAGCAAAATAATTATATAAACTCATAGTTGTGGACTTGGCATTCTTTTAAGTCGCAGCATAATTCTAATAACATTTTGAACAATCGGAGTTTTATGATGAAATCCCCCCCGTAGCTAAAACACTACTTTCAGCCTCAGTTGTGGCACTACTGAATGTCAGTCCAACTGTATTTGCTGCTGGCAATACAGTCGTTACCCAATGGAATGATGCTGCACTTCAAGCTATACGCATCACCCATCCTGGTCCACCGATTGTTGCCAGGTCGTTGGCAATCACCCATACCTGTATGTACGATGCTTGGGCGGCTTATGATAAGAAAGCCAAAGGCACTCGTTTTGGCAATAATTTGCGCCGTCCAAATGGCGAACGTACTGTTGCCAATTAAGAAAAAGCGGTCAGTTATGCGGCACACGAATGTTTATCTGATTTGTTCTCGACTGAAGTGGCTAGTTTTGATACTTTAATGAATACCTTGGGTTACAACCCTGCCGATAGCAGCACAGACCTTTCAACCCCTGTTGGTGTGGGTAATGTAGCAGCGAAAGCGGTACTGGATTTCCGTCATCACGATGGCTCAAACCAATTGGGTGATTTACACACAGGTGCTTATTCAGACTACACAGGCTATGCTCCTGTCAACACACCGACCACAATTAATGACCCAAACCATTGGCAACCCTTGCAAATTGGTGCTAATACGCAGAAATTTATTGCGCCGCACTGGGGTAAAGTCGTTCCTTACGCATTGAAGTCGGGTAGCCAATTCCGCAAGACCTTGCTAAAACCTGCTGATTATTTCAGTGAACCCGCTCGCTACGCGCTTCAAGCACAACAAGTCTTGGAATACAGTGCCCATCTGACTGATGAGAAAAAAGTTATCGCCGAATATACTGGGCAGATGGCCCTACTTCTGAGCTTCCTCCTGGTCACTGGACATTGTTTGCAGAATTCGTATCTGATCGCGACCACCACACCGTAGACCAAGATGTCAAAATGTTCTTTGCGATGACCAATGCGGTACTCGATGCGAGTATTTCAAGTTGGGATGCTAAACGTGCTTTTGACTACGTTAGACCTGTGACTGCAATTCATTTTCTCTATGCAGGACAAACTGTTGAGTCTTGGCAAGGTGCAATTGATGGTGCAGACTGGAAGCCTTATCAAGCTGCCAATGTAGTAACGCCACCATTTTCAGAATACATTTCTGGCCATAGCGTGTTCAGTGCGGCGGCGGCAGAGACTTTAAAGTTGTTTACTGGTAACGACAATTTCGGTCAAAGTGTGACCATTCCGGCGGGTTCATCACACGTTGAACCTGGTTTAGTGCCAGCAAATGATACCGTCTTGTACTGGGCAACCTTTAGTGATGCGGCAGATGAGGCGGGTATTTCAAGACGCTTTGGTGGTATTCACTTTATTGATGGTGATTTAGAATCCCGTAAATTGGGGCGTGTAATTGGTCAGCAAGCCTGGAAAAAAACACAGCAATTTTTCAATCAAGAAGATTAATACTCAGTCCGTTATGGATATTGACTATTAATAACTGTTGCTTTTAAAAATGAAGGTCGCTTTGTTCTCATAGTGGGGGCAAGCGACTTTTTTGATTTTAGTAGTTCGCGTTAAATTGTCGAAATTTATCCACCAAGCCAGTAATTCTAGCCATCTTTCTATTAATACTCGCAGCAAAAACGCTTTCTTCAGCAACGATGTTGATTTTTTTTCTGGCGCGAGTGATTGCAGTATAAAGCAGTTCTTTACTCAGAACGGGGTTGATAGTATCTGGTAGTACTATCAGCACTTCCTCAAATTCGGAACCTTGGCTTTTGTGGATGGTCATCGCAAATACGGTTTCGCACAGCGGCAGTCGCGCTGGCAGGTATTTTTTGACCGCCCCGTCGGGTCGTTGAAAAAACACCATCAGGTTGCCGTTTTGCTCCTTGTCAGGTAGGCAAATCCCAATATCACCATTGTAAAGATGCAAGCCTGGGTTGTTTTGCAGCACCATAACCGGACGGCCAGGATACCAGGATGCTGCGCCGTATTTGAGGTGTTGTCCGAAAAGCACTTTTTCAACAGCCGTATTGATTTCCAACGCACCATTTTTGCCGTGGCGGTTGGAACATAGCACCTGAAAACGGGTAAAGGCACGAAAAACCTCCGTAAATTCAGCTTTGGCATTGACCAATGCTACATAATCGTCCCGCTGACCTACTATATAAGGCATGAGTCGCGCCTGCCCCAGTATCCCGGCAACCCCATCGTTTATAGATAAAATATGCCAGGCCACTTCATGGTCTTGTTGGTTGACTGCGTCAGCCAGCTTTTTTATGCCATCGTCAAAGCGGTACGATTGCCTTAATTCCACCGTGTTGTCCGGTAAAGCGGCGATCAAGTCAGCAAGCACCGCCCCAGATTCCACCGAAGCAAGTTGGTCTTTGTCGCCCAACAGGATTAATCGCGCCCCAGGTTTCAAGGCATCGGCCAGCTTGCTCATTAGCGCGAGGTCTACCATCGAGGCTTCATCGACGACCACGAGATCAAACACCAACGGGGTTTTGGCATCATGGCGAAAGTAAGGTGATGGCGGCTTTGCGCCTAACAAGCGGTGCAAGGTAATGGCGGTGTGGGGTATTTGTTCTTTTATGCCGTCTGGGCAATCCAACCCAGCCAAATTGAGAGCGATGGCTTCTTGTAGGCGCATGGCCGCTTTTCCGGTGGGTGCTGCCAAAGCGACCAATAACGGTTCATCAGCTATTTCTTGCAGCACAGCCAGAATTTTGCAAATGGTCGTGGTTTTTCCTGTGCCGGGGCCTCCAGTAATGATGCAAAATGCTTGCTGGGCGGCTATTTTGGCCGCTTCGCGTTGCCAGTTTATTTCTCTTTTACAATCACCAAAATAGCGTTCAAGCGCACTATCTAGGCTTATAACTGGCTTAGAGATTTGCGAAAATTGTTTGATTTGATTTGCCAGTCGGTCTTCATAATGCCAGTAACGTTGAAGGTATAAACGGTTTTGCTCAATGATTAACGGGTAAGTTTGGGAAGATATTACCGGATTTTCACTGGTAAGCCCTGAGTCCAACAGCAGATTTTTATCAGATTCATCAATTTCAATACAACTGTGGCCTTGATGTTGTTTTTGCGATAAGGCTGCCAGCAAGATTTCTAGCTTCTTTTTTTTGGCTACATCCAGTGTTGCGCGTTGGCTTAGGAAACGGGCAAAGGCTATATCCAGGCGGCTAAAGATTTCATCTTCATTTGGCGTTAACGCAGTTATTTCCCTCACCCTAGCCCTCTCCCTGAGAGAGAGGGATTTTTGGAGATTTCTTGAATAGTACAGCCAGTGCTTCAATAGTCGGCAAATCAGGACTGTCCTGAAACACGCCGCTCATTGGAATGTCAGGCTCCATGCCGCGCACGAATAAATATCGCACACCGCCAAAATGTGTGGCAAAGCTGTAATTAGCTAGCCGATTTTGTAAATATCGGTGCAAAACCACACAATAAAGCCAGTACTGCAAGCCGTAATTATGTTCACGCATGGCATGGGTAAGCGTGTCGGTGCGGTAATCAGGGAGGCTATTGGTCTTGTAATCCATCACATAATACCGCCCGCCGTATTCACAGATAAGGTCGATAAACCCCGTCAGGAATCCGCTCATCTGCTTGTGGGTCAATGGCTGGAATGTCGGTTTATTGATCAAGATAGTGTTAATTTTCTGGGTATTAAACGAGGGTAAGGACACGTAAAAGGGCATTTCCTTTAAACAATGGGCATCCAGGTTCTTCAAACAAAACTTGTGATCCGTTATTGACAACGGTGTGGCAACTGTTTTGTGCAAAAGATCATCAATAATTTCCGGCTGCTCCAGCCTTAATCCGTAGCGTTGGCAGGCCTTGTCCCTTAATGTTGAGATATTGCGTTTGTTGGCTAGATCCAGGAAAGGGATGTTTTCAAGCAAATCGTGAACAACATTTCCGGTATGCGCTCCAGCAGGTAAAAAAATTGTCGAGCTATCAGTGGTAAGTTGATTTTCTCTCGCTTTATCTTCCGGCAATTCAGGTGTTTCTGACAGGCTTAGTGCTGATAATGCCGTGTAACTGCTCATTTGCCAGTCTGTGTATAACGACCTGTGGCGTTTTTTTGCCAATAATTTTGGATGGTTTTCCGATTGTTGGTAGCTGCCGTTGATGGTGGCTGATACTTCCAACAACTGGTAGGCAAAAGCATTTTCGTTCTGTTGTTGTAGGGCTTGCAAAACGGTCTGTTGACCAGAAAAATCATCTTCCGCAAAATCCAGTAACCATGCAAGGGCAGAATCATTGGCTTTATCTTCGGAACGGACATTCGCCCAAACAACATAACAGCGGTATTTCGCACGGGTCAATGCGACATAAGCCAAACGTAAATCCTCTGCATGTTCTTCATATTGGGCTTGGGTCTGATGCATACCAAGCTGGTCTGAACCCAAATCAACAATTAAGCGGTTGGTTTTTTCACCATTGGTTTCAGGAAGATGGCATAGAACCAATGGGTTTTTGCTATTGGGGCGATGATTGTGCTGGTAGAGAGCAGGACAAAAAACGATGGGATATTCCAATCCTTTGGATCGGTGCATAGTGATAATCTTGACGGCATCGGCATCACTTTCAAGCCGGAGTTGCTGATTATCTGGGCTGCCTGTCCCTTCGTTGGCGCGAGTTATCGCTGTTTTTAGCCAGATCAATGTTTTATGGATGCCCAGGCGTTCGTCAATGACGGCTTGCTGTAATAGCTCAAGGCTGTGTTGCAAATTGGTCAACCGGCGTTCTGCCAGCATGGATTTGGATAATACTGATGAAATATTTTCCTGCTTTAGCAAAACCTGCATCATGGTCATCACACCAGATTGTTGCCAAGTTTGGTGATAACCCAGGAATCTAGCCAGGATGTTATCCATCTCGGTTTCGCTGTTGAGTGTTTGGTAAAGCCTTTGCCCGTCATAGCCAAACCAGCTTAAAGACAACGCTTGCCCAAGCAGGTTGGTGTCGCCTGGATGAGCGACAGCTTGTAACAGGGCATACAAATGCTCGGCTTCTTCCGACGCAAACACAGACTCAGTGCTGTTCAATACCGATGGTACACCCGCCAGCTTTAATGTGTGTTGATACTCCCTGGCTTGCTTATTGGTCCTTACCAGAATGGCAATATTTTGGGGTTGCAGCCTTCTATTCTGCGGCTGGAGGGAGTATTCGCCAGTCAGTAGCTCAACGATTTCATTAGCCACAGCAATGCAGATTGTGTATGCGGCATGGTTGTTGTTAGTTTGCCAAAAACCCGATTTACTGCCACTTTCCGGCAACTGCCAAAGTGCTAGGGTAGCAACGGCCTTTCCGTTTTGATGCAGCACTCCGTCCGTCTCGGATAAGGCGGGTTGGGTTGGGTTAAAAGCAATATCAGGCAATAAAAATGCGTTTTTCCGTTTAAACAAGCGGTTTACGCCTGCCACCAAATGTGGATGCGAACGCCAGTTGTTACCAAGTGTATAGTGGTGCTGCGCTTGAGTTTGCGCTTCAAGATAAGAATATATATCCGCACCACGAAACTTATAGATGGCTTGTTTGGGATCGCCAACCAAAACCAGAGTGTGGCTATCTACGGCAAAAATACTGGAAAAAATATGCCATTGGTTGTTGTCGGTATCTTGAAACTCGTCGATCAATGCCGCATGGAAGCGTTGCCTGAGTTCTCCGATTAATTGCTGTGACCGTTCACCGTGTAACGCTTTTGCGAAGTGGGTGATTAAATTGTCGAAAGACCAAAGGTTGATTTGTTCTAGCTGTTTGTCCAATTCAACTCGTAAAATTTCAAGCAAACTTCTACGTAAGTCAACCGTGATTTCTTGTGCTTTTGCTGCCAAAACATCAAAGGGTTTGGTATCTAGCTGTAATGAAACCAGGAATTCTGCTTTCCGTTCATCACCAGTTTGGGTTTTATTGCCTCTGAATTGAGTACCGTTCAGTCCGTCCAACAATCCGTTGTAAGTCAACAAAGACAAAGCCTCAGCACTTGGAAAGCATAAGGTATTCCCCTGTAACCACTCGCCCAGTTCACTGCAATATTCTGTAAATGTCGCTTGATAACTGGCTTTGAAGGATTTTCCAGAGAACTGTGCATCAACTTTTTGGGCGCAAACCGCCAGCTTCGTGTTCGCGTTATCGGCCAGTTGCTTCAACTCAGCTAAAGCACTATCCAAGGAGTGTTCGTCAGGATAAATCAGCGCATCGTCAGAAACATTATTGATGCTACCCGATAAAGCATCCGGCGATTTGAGGTCTTTGGTCAATACCGCAATTTCCCATGCCGTGCGGTTTTGAACGTGCCGCCGCCAGAAATCATCGGCACAGGCTTGTTTGATGGTCGCCAGGTCGTCAGTCAATTCGGCATCGAATAATTGTCCGCTCGCCAGCGCATGTTCCCTGAGGACACGTTGGCAGAAGCCATGAATGGTAAAAATTCCCGCTTGGTCGATGTCCAATAAGGCCAAATCCAGGCGGCGTTTGATGGTTTCCGGCGCAAACTTTAACTCTTTCTGTAGACGTGTTAACCACGCACTGATCGTGTCGTCTTTGACATCAGCATGACCTGCCAAAATCCGTTTGGCATCGGCGAGCCTGCTACGTATCCGGTCTTTGAGTTCTTCCGTTGCCGCTTTAGTAAACGTGACGACCAACACCTTATCTATAGTCACGTCCTGTTCGACCACCAAGCGCAATACCAGCATAGCAATGGTGTAGGTTTTGCCTGTACCTGCGCTGGCTTCGATAAGGCTGATGCTTTTGCTTAATTCGGTCATTACCGGATCGAAGTCCCTACAGTCCATGTGTTGCATTCCATGCTGGCAATAACAAGGTTTCGCATTGTTGCTCAAATATATCTGTCAGGACTAATCCCATATCGGCGACGTTCCCATAAAGTTGCCTGAGTTCGTATTCACTCGCATACGTTATTGCGGTGGACAAATAGTCCTTCGCTGCATTCAGCGGGGACTTTATCGCCCTCTGTTTACCTGATTGCTTTAGATAAGCCAGTGCCGCTTCTACAAAAAAGGCATTCGGTTGTTGCTGGCCTAGCTTGTAGATTTCAATCAATTGCGGCAAATAGCTGGAATCGCAAATATCAGGCGGAAACAACAAATCTTCATCGGCACTTAACAGATAAGTGCTTTGTTCTTGAATTTGGTTAATTATCAGGTGATGTAACCAGGCAGAAAGAAAGTCCTTGCCTTTTAAATTAGCATAACGATAAATCAAGCTACCGTTTTGATAACGGTTACCCAGTGTGCCGATTAGCCGATAGCTGCCGATTTGTAGATCAACAACAAGGTTGTCCAAAGGTTGCCCTATGTTTGTCGCTCGTATCCGTTCAACAAATGCTTGCATCTCAAGTTGATGTTGCTCGAATTCTAATTCACCCGCTGCGCCGGGCAACCATAATCCCTGGGCTTGCAATTTTTTTAGAGACAAATCAGAACCTGTCAGCAACTGCTGAATCCAGTCTTGATTAATGCCATACAGGCTGAGTTCATCTGTCGTGAAGGGTTCGCGTTCCTGCGTTTCTGCGGCAATGCCCGTATAGCGCAAATGCAGTTGCTGGTGCATGAAATACCGTTGAGGATGCTGAAAAAATCGGAACAGGTCGCTTAATTCAATAACTTCTTCTTTTGCCTCTTCTGGTTCAACGTGGATTACACCTTGCCACCACAAAACAGGTTCAGGCTTCGGCGTTGATAAGGCTTTGGCGATGTCACAATCCGCTTCCGAAAAACTGAACAAATCGCTAGCACCATCAAAATAATGTTTGCTGAATGCTTGCAAGGGATGGCGGGTAATCAGGTCAGATAATTGGTAATAATCCCGCAGCACATCCAGTACTTCGGTGACGACGACCGAAGGCGGAATAGCCTCATTATTCGCTTGCGATTGCCCGATGTAAGTAATAATTAATTGCTGCCTGGCAGACAACAAAATTTCCAGGAATTGATAACGGTCATCGGCGCGGCGTGAGCGGTCGCCTTTACGAAAATGCTGTGAGATCAAATCAAACGTGGGTTTACGGTCAACTTTGGGAAATTCACCTTCATTAATCCCGATTAAGGCAATGACCTTGAACGGGATAGTCCGCATGGGCAGCATGGAGCAAAACGTCAGTTGCCCACGCAAAAAACCGTTAGCAGATTTACGCTCGGCGACCATGCCTTCCAGCCATTGAACGATGACCTGTAACTCGACAGGTTCGTTATGTACCTCCGCCAGAGTTCCTGACAATTCCAGCAATAGCTCGTTGAGTTGTTGGCGTTCAATTAGATTCGCCTTCAAATCGGACTTGCCTAACAGTTGGTCGGCATAATAATAAAGTTGCGATCCCCAGGCTTTAAGGAATTTGGCCTGCTTCAGTTCCGCTTTTGCCGAAAACAGCAGTTGCAAAAAATCGTGCAATCCACCCAGTGCATCGGCGGAAGAGCCTTCAATATGCTTATAAGGCAAGATGTCATCGACGAACTCATCCTCATGACCTACCGCATAACCCATCAGCATCCTGTCCAGTGCAGCTTGCCAGGTGTGTTCATTTAATTCCGGCAGGCCTAATTCCTTTTTATATAACCCCGATTGCCCCCAACGCACGTTGGTATCCTGAATCCAGTGTTTGATTAGTTCAAGATCAGTTTCGCTTAGATCAAAGGTTGGAAAGACATCGGCACGCTCCAGCAAATCCAGTACAGATTGCCAACCCAAGCGGCTTTGGCTTAAATCCAAAAACCGTATGAAGGTATCCAGCGCACGGTTATCCAGTCGTAAGCTGCGGTCGGCGATAGCATGTTGAATATCGCTGAACACGGCGGATATAAACGGCTCGTAAAGCTGAATATCCGGTGCCATCACCGCAATATCGCGCAGTTCTAATGTTGTGTCGTTTTCCAGAGCCTGTAGTAACTGGTTTCTCAGGATTTCAACTTCCCGTTTTCTGGAATGGCAGGCGTGTAAGCTAAAAGAGCTGTCCTTTTCAAGGACGAGGCCGGAAACTGCGTTATTTAAAATATCGTTCTGTAATTGCTGGAGGTTATTGGGTTTTGCGATTGTTTCAAAACTTTCCGGCTCGAAATCAAACTGGGTGAATTCCAGTAGCATTTCCTGAAACTCGCGGCCTTGTTGGCCTAGGCTTACCAGTAAAGGATGTCCGTTATAATCATCGTCAGTGGAAAGCTGCCGTTTGCTTGCCAAATCAGCCCAAAAGGTTTGTGCTGGATTGAGCAAGTAAAGATGCACCTCGCAATGTTTCGCAAGACTTTGTAGATAGTCCAAAAACAACGGCGGCATGGTATTCACGCCGAATACAGAAATCCGTTCCGGTAACTGCTGGCTTAACGTGCCTTCTGCTGCATTATTTAATTTGGCAATTACATCCAGCCATAATGCACCACGATGTTTTTGGCCTATTTGTGCGGTTAATTGGTGCCAAAGCGCTTTCTGCCAGCGTTCAACGTCGGTGTCATACAATAGGCGACCGCTTTGCCACGCCGCCAGCAAGTCGGGGCGCATGATTTGGTATTGGTCGAAAACCTGTGCCAACTGCTGGGCTAATTGGTAGCGTTTTAAGGCTTGATTTGTGCCGGATAAATACTGCTTTAACGGCAAACAATCAGCATTTTCCAGATTGCGTAACAAGGCTTCCAACCGCCAAAGTATTACGCTGCGGTCAAACGCCGCATCATTAACCTTGCTGTCAATCTGTTGGGCAATAAAACTAAAAAACTTGCCAGGAAATAAAAACTGATAATTCGCCCACACATGAGATCGGCCCGCCAATTGCTGCGATAACCACCGCTCCATGCCTTGGCTCTGGATTAGGAACACTTCCTTAGCGAAAGGCGTACTCAGCGGCGCATTGGCAAGCACCGATACTAAATGCTCGACCAGATTTTCAGTTTTGTTGGAGCTGTGTAGAATAAACATGCAGTTCTTTCAAAGTCGTGTGCTGGCATTATCGCTTATTATTACAATTCTTGCTTCCTCAAGGGAGAAGGTGATTTTTGAATTTTTTGAACTCCTTTATGCTTACCACTAAGGTAACAGGATAAAATAAACGCAGATTCTTCTATGAAGTGCAGTTAAGTAAATAATTTCAATGAAATGTAACGGAATCGAAAGATTAAACTGAAAATGCTGTTAAACATTGCCGCAATTGACCAAATAAACGCTATCCTGCCGCAAACCCAATGCGGTCAATGTGGGTACAAGGGCTGTAAGCCGTATGCGGAGGCGGTTGCGTTAGGTCAGGCAGACATCAATCAATGTCCCCCAGGGGGCGACGAAGGGATTATTGAGCTTGCCAAGTTATTGGATTTAAATATTAAGTCTTTAAATCCTGAATTCGGCATTCATAAACCCAAGCAAGTGGCGGTTATTGTTGAAGAAGATTGTATAGGTTGTGTTAAGTGCATCGCCGCATGTCCGGTGGATGCCATTTTGGGTGCGGCGAAGATGATGCACACGGTGATTGCGGCGGAATGCACGGGCTGTGAGCTATGTGTTGCGCCGTGTCCAGTAGATTGCATCGTGCTAAAACCGTTAGCTATCCAGCCGTCACCAGAACAAAAAACCACGCAAAAATTAACGGCAAAATACCGCTATGAAGCGCGTAATTATCGCAAAGAAAACGAGGTGTTGGAAAAAGCGGAAAAGGCAAGGAAACAGAGAGATGCCTTGTTGAAAATGCAGTCAATAAATAACAATGCTAATAGTTCTTCCGTTTAGTATTTAGGATGAACCAGCTAAAAAGACAGGCAATTTTTGATCGCCTTGCCGAAACCATCCCTGAGCCGACTACTGAACTGCAATATTCAACAACCTTTGAATTATTAGTCGCCGTGGTTTTGTCCGCACAAGCCACCGATGTCGGCGTTAACAAGGCAACGGCGAAATTATTTCCGGTTGCTAATACGCCGGAAGCGATTTTGGCTTTGAGCTTGGACGGACTGAAAACTTACATCAAAACCATCGGCTTATTTAATGCCAAAGCTACAAATATCATCACACTTTGTCAGCAAGTGCTGGATAAGCACAGCGGGAAAGTACCTGAAACCAGGGAGGATCTGGAAGCTTTGGCAGGTGTTGGGCGGAAAACCGCCAATGTCATTCTCAACACCGCATTTGGTCAAGCTACGATAGCGGTTGATACCCATATTTTCCGAGTTTCCAACCGCACCAAAATTGCACCCGGTAAAAACGTGCTGGAAGTGGAACGTAAACTGGATAAATGGGTGCCAAAAAATCATAAAAAAGCGGCTCATCATTTACTAATTTTGCACGGGCGATATACTTGCATGGCAAGAAAACCGAAGTGTACTCAATGCGTTATCGCTGATTTATGCGAATACGAAAACAAATTGATATAATCAGTTAAGCTAATGATTGCTGGAAAGAAGTTTAGTAAAACTGTATAGTTTGCCTAGTTGTAAACACGTCGAAACACGGGTTATTCATTCCTTGTTCAGTTCTGAAAGGGTATCGTAACCTGACTTCGGTAGGAAATATCGATGCTTTATTTAATAATCCTGGAGATAACACGATGAAAAAAATCAATAAAACCCCTTTAGCTGCCGCAATGGGCGCTGCCCTTATATCAACATTTGCTGCAATGCCTGCCAATGCAGAAACCAGCCCATTTGCGATGACAGAAATGTCTTCAGGTTATATGCAGTTGGCCGAAATGAAATGTGGCGCGTCTATGGCGGGTATGGCAAAACCAAAAGCAGCCGAAGGTGCGTGTGCAGGTAGTGCAGATGCCGGCAAGAAAGCTGATGGTGCATGCGGCAGCATGATGAAAGACGGCAAAATGAAGCCAGGTATGGAAAAAGCCTGTGGTGCCATGATGAAAGGCAAAGAAGGCGCGTGCGGTATGGCAAAGGATAAGGCTGCAAAAGAAGGCAGTTGTGGTGCCGCCTGTAAAGAAGACATGAAGAATTGCGATGCGGCAAAAACTAAGGAAGGTGCTTGTGGTGCAAAAATGAAAGGTTGTGGCGAAGGCATGACCGGTTGTGCTGAAATGACAAAAGGCAAAGACGGTGCTTGTGGCGCAAAAATGAAAGCGACAGAAGCAGCACCAGCCGCTGCTCCTGCTGTAGCTGCGCCAGCAAAGTAAGATTTCGTAATTAATTACAAATCTACGTAATAGAGGAGGGCAGCTCATGCCCTCCTTCCTTTGATTAATCAAGGTGTTCCCATGAGCACAACTCCCTATTTAGTGCGCGATACCGGTTTGGGTCTGCGCCGCTCTATACTCAATCAAATCGTTGAAGCACCACCCAACGAGGTCGGATTCTACGAAGTCGCACCGGAAAACTGGATCACCATCGGTGGCAAATCGGGTCGCCAGTTTCGTGCAATGACTGAACGTTTTGATTTTGTCTGTCATGGATTATCCTTATCTTTAGGCAGTACTGATCCGCTGGACGAAGCCTTTGTCCACGCCGTTAAACATTTCCTGTCCGAACATGGCATAAAGCTTTACAGCGAACACCTCAGCTATTGCAGCAAAGACGGGCATTTGTATGACCTGATGCCGATTCCATTCACAGAAGAAGCGGTTAAGCACGTTGCAGGAAGGATTAAGCGGGTGCAAGACATTCTGGAACAACGTATTGCTATCGAAAATGTCTCTTATTATGCCGCACCCGGTCAGGAGATGGACGAGATCGACTTTTTCAATGCCGTGGTCAAAGAAGCCGACTGTAAGGTGTTGTTGGACATCAACAATATCTACGTCAACAGCGTCAATCATAGTTATGATGCCGAAGCGTTCCTGAAAGCCATGCCGGCTCATCGTATCGCTTACGCCCATATTGCAGGGCATTATGCACAAGCTGAGGATTTTCTCGTCGATACCCACGGTGCGGATATTATCGATCCAGTCTGGAAGTTGTTAGCTAAGGCTTATGAGCTTTTTGGCGTGTTTCCAACCTTGCTGGAACGCGATTTTGATATTCCGCCCATCGTTGAATTGATGAAAGAAGTAAATACTATCAAAGCCATACAGAATGATTGGCGAGTTCAGCATGAACGAAGATTAGCTTGAATAGCAAAGTGATGTCCGTCGATTTTAAAGCCAAACAACACGAATTTACCCAGTATATCCGTGATCCAGCAACAAATCCCGCACCCGCAGACGTTAAACCAGAACGTATGGCAATGTATCGGGAGTTAATTTTCAATAACATAGAAAGCTTTTTAGCCGGAAATTTCCCCGTCATCCGAAAAATATTGGACGACGAGCAATGGCTGGAATTGGCGCAGGATTTTTTCCTTAAACACGCGTGTAAAACGCCTTACTTTTCTGAAATTGCAGAAGAATTCCTGGGTTATCTGGAAAATGAACGATTTAACCCAGACGATTTACCTTTTTTGTTGGAGTTGGCGCACTACGAGTGGGTGGAAATGGCTTTGTCGATTGCAAAAGAGGATGTAGACCCAAACCAACAAGAACCCCATAATTTACTCTATCAAACCATAAAGTTATCGCCTTTAGCATGGCCGTTGCTTTACCAATTCCCCGTTCAAAACATTTCACCTGACTACTTGCCACTGGTGTCACCAGAGCAACCGACTAGTCTGCTCGCCTACCGTGGGACAGATGACGAGGTTAAGTTTATTGAAATTAATCCAATGACTTATCGGTTATTGGCGATCATACAAGAACGTGGGCAAGTCAGAACAGAAGATTGCCTTAAGCAACTTGCAGAAGAATCTCAGCATCCAAATCCTGACATTATCGTAACGGGAGGGCTACAAATCCTCAAAGATCTTGTTGAAAAAACAGTGCTTTCAATCTGTTAAGTGATCTCTGAGTAAGCCCTTCGATCAGGTATTGGCTTAGTAATGTGCTTACCTTTCTGACAATACCGCTTAATTGCTATTGCTGTCTACCAAACAATTTAGGCCCAGCGGGTTGCGCTTTTTCCTGTAAGCACTCATAAGCAGCCGCTTCAAATTTAATTCTTAGAGATTGCGGATGTTCATGTTCACCCATAAATTTTTCTGCTTCTTGAGTGGTTAAATCTTTCATCAAGTAAGTTGCAATACACTCACAAGATTTGGTGAGACGTGCTGCGTCTTCAATTTTATTGTTTGAATTATTCAATTCCCGATCCACACATTGTGCCGCGAATTCATGCTCAAACTTATGCTTTTGCATGTCGGTGACTTCTGAACCATGCGGATGATCGAACGTATGTTCCTCGGCTTTGGGTGCTTGCTCTTGCTTGGGTTTTTCGTCATCAGAACAAGCCGTTAGCGTTAGAGTAACAGCAACGCTGATAAGAAAAGAAATGAGATTTTTGTTAAAAATTGATTTTTTCATACGGTTAGTGTGTTGTTATTGTTGTTATCCCTGACATTATAAAATACAGTCTGCTGACTAGCTCGTTTTTTACGGACTATCTAAGTATCAATTGCAAAGTGCTGGGTTTAAAAAACGTAACACGCATAATTAACGGCACAAGACGCAAGGTAAGCTGCTGTTTTGCAACTTGAACCCTGTGCCTTGTGCCTTTTGGGTTATTTTTCCGTTACCCGCACATCAATGCGGCGGTTTTGCTGCCTTCCTTCCTCGCTATCGTTACTGGCTACTGGATGATCGCTGCCATAACCTTCGGCATCCATCCGGTCAGCTTTTACACCTTTGGCGATGATGGCTTTTTTAATGGCAATCGCTCGGCTATTAGACAGCTTTTTGTTAGCATTGGCTTTGCCAGTATTGTCTGTATAACCGCCGATTTTGATGTTAACTTTCGGAAATGCCTTCAATACTTCGGCAATATGGTTTATTTGCTCATTTGATTCCTTTTTGATGCTGGCTTTGTTGGTATCAAAAGTAATGCCGTTCATGTTAAACCATAAATCTTTGCTGATTGCCTCGCCACCTTCAATAAAACCGACCAGTTTGCTTTCAAGTCCGTCTTTGGCAGCTTTTATGGCGTAGCCGGTAGATAAGGTTTTTTCATAGAAATCACTAACGGCATCAGCCGCTTTTTCCACGACGGGCGCTTCAACTGCCGTTGGTGCTGGTGGGGTAGGGGCTGGAGTTGCAATAACGGGTGCTGGTGGTGGAGTGGCTACTGGTGCTGTTACTTCTGGCGCGGTAGCGACAGGATCTGTTGCGGGGACGCTGCAACTCTTAAGCAAGCCCCAAGCCAAAGCAAGTGCCGCCGCTAAAAGAATCCACGGAAGAATTTTTTTGCCACCGCTGCTGTCTTCTTCGAAAGCTTCCGTAGCGCTGTGGGCAAATTCTTTGCTTTCTTCAACAATGTGCGAGCCAAATTGACTGGCTGATTCACTCACGTTTTCGACGACGTGTTTAGCAGAGGCAAAGGTTTCTTCTGCGACATGTTCAATTTTGTCGCCAATATCATCAAATGTATTAGTTAAAGCCTCAGTTTTGGGCGTGGCATAGCCAGAATCAAGTGTACTCGCGGCCTTTTCAAAATCGCTCATAACAGGAGCAGTGCTTGCCGTTGTAGCTGAGGCGGTTTCTCCCACTAACAGGCTGCTAAGTCCAGCAGGAATGAGGTTCTTTAAAAACCCGCTTTGGCTGCTTAACAGCCCGGCTAATCCGGTTGCGTATTGTGTACCTTCAATTTTAAGATTTCTGCCAATCAATCCCATAAGCACAGGCATAATAAACTCAAGCAAGGAGTTTGAAGAGCTTTTGCTAATACCGCTGGCGTTAGCGACCAAATCAGTAATGCCAGCAGCCTTATCGCCAAAGAAAGCACTTAATAAATTAGCACCTTCTGATAATAATTTGGTAGTTTCTTCCCCACCCTGTGATAAAGCACCCAGATTGCTGAGTACGCCACCATCGTGGTTGCCATCAGTGAGTAAGCTGAACAGTTTGCCAATACTTGTTGCGTCTGTACTTTTATCGACCAATCCGGCAAGCAAAGAAGGCAGGGCAGTTTGCAGTGCTGTCTCGGTATTTTTCGGCGATTCCCCAATAAGTGCAGCGATATTCGAGACTACATCACCCGATAGGTGTTCTTTTAATAGTTCTAATAAGTTGTTAGACATTGATGATCTCCTCAGTGATGGGTTGACACAGGCTGGAAATTAGGTGTCAACGCTCAATTTACCAGTATCTGGCTGTTTTGTTAATGAAAAAATAGCGATGCCGTGACAAAAACAAGCAACATTAAGCGTTTTATAGGAAAAATACAGATGCATGGCAATAAAAGCACAGCTCAAGGTTGCTGTTTTGTGTTCTGCGCCGCGATGATATGCTCTGGTGTAGCGTCCAAAAACCAGTCCGGTGGCGTACCGCATTCAGGAACGTGCTGATGCGCCCAAATTGCAAGTTGCTGTAACACAGGTAGCAGGTTTGCGCCCTTGGCAGTCAAAAAATATTCATAACGTAACGGTTTTGTGTGGTAGGGTTTTTTTTCTATGATGCCGATTTCTTCCAGACGGCGTAGCCGATTAGCAAGAATGTTGGTTGGAATGCCTTCTGGTGAAGATTGAAAATCGCCGTATTTGGTTTTATTCATACACATATCACGCACCACTAACAGACTCCATTTGTCGCCGATAACGTCTAATGCTGTTGATAAAGCACATTCCGAGCGATAGTTGGGGCTGTTTGCGTTCATGATTGAAATTGAATGTGTCTGGATGAATGCTAGTCATTATTATTGCACAGCATAGCAACGCTAGATGCGTACACAGGTGTAATAAAAGCTAAACAATTCACTTGTAAAATGCAAGGTGATATGTAAATATTAAGAAACTTGTATTATGCAAGTTACTATCTAATCGTACAGTGAGGCTAATATGAAACTTTATCATTTCCCAATATCTCCCAATTCCCGCAGAGTTGTTGCTGTTCTCCATCATTTGCAGCTAGATTGCGACCTTGAAGTAGTGGATTTAAGCAAAGGTGAGCAAATGCAGCCAGATTTTCTCAAGCTTAATCCAAATCACATGATACCTACCTTGGTAGATGACGATTTTGTCCTGTGGGAATCCAATGCCATCATGCAATACTTGTGTTCCAAAGTGCAGAATAACGCATTATATTCAGCCGATCCCCACGTACAAGCCGACATTAACCGTTGGCAGTTTTGGCAAGCAGCGCACTGGGGCAGTGCATGCTCGGTGTTCATTTTTGAACGGGTCGTCAAAAAGCTATTTATGTCGGCTGAAGCTGATTTAGCTGAAATTGTCAAAGGCGAAGAGCGTTTTCACCGCTTTGCACAAGTGCTGGAGCAGCATATTAACGGTCGTGAGTGGTTGGTAGGTGATGCCGTGACCTTGGCTGATTTTTCGGTCGGCTCATTCCTGGATTTGTCAGAAATGGCTCAATATCCTATGACACCTTATACGGAAATCGCACGGTGGTATCGCAATGTGCAACAATTGCCAGCTTGGAAAAGTTCAGCACCGACGGTAGGATGAAAGCTGAGGAATCTGAACGTATTGATGCTGTGTTTGTGTCACCCCATACTTAAGTTGTCAGTATCAACATCATTAACCTTATCAGCTTGTTGAGAGCCATAAAACTTCCTGTTAAGTATTAGCAGAAACGCAAGCACAATTAAAACTAAAAGGGGCAATTGAAGGGCGTTACTTAATCGAAATGGAACAATATAAACTGATATGAGGACATCGTATAAGGCATGGATACAGGCAGTAAACACGATACTGCCTGTATATATAAACAGACTACCAAAGATAATACCAGCACATGCTATCAATATTAAGCCATTGAATTGACTGTAATAAATATATTGAACATGTGATAGGGTAAACACTAACGTTGCGACGGATAAGGCGATTCTGTGGTTGAATTGTAGTTGCAAAGTTTGCTGTACAATACCGCGGTAAAACAACTCCTCTCGTAAACCTGCCGTAATGCCTGAAATGGCAAACACAAGTTGCCACTTGCCCGTTTCATGTTCTGCGTTGGTATAAACAACGGCAAACAGCAAAAATAACACGATAGTAGTGATAAATTGCGGCGTTAATATCTTTTTTAGTTGGAATGAATCCGTAGGCTTATAAAAATATTTTTGATAACAATAACCATAAAATACGATAGAAACTATCCGCAACCCAGTCCTGATAATTTCGCCTTCATAAGACCATTGCCCGTATCGTTGCGCGAGAGCAAAGGATAAGCTTAGATAGACAAGTTCTAATAGTGCAGCAAATACGATTATTTTTTTTATATTAGTGTGCATTTTGCAAAACACCCAGATGTTTTCCTGTAAACTTTTGCAGTTATTAGATAATCGTCATAACCCCATTCAACTAACTGTTTTTATAGAAAGTTAACTATAAAAATGGTTTTACTCAACAAGATTAGCGCGACAGTCAGCACTTAGAATAATATTTTTTTAAGAAAAAGTAACAGGAATTTTTCCATAACTCATCAGCACGCCAAGAAAGCTACCGGCTACGTGAAAATGTGCTAAGACTTTAGTGCGAGTATGAGTATCTTATGGTAAAAAACCGCGCAAAAAATAGACGAAAATTTTTGTTAAATACAATGATAGAACCCAATAATCACAACAATAACCACAGTATTTTCAAGGCATCGAGGTTTTGTGTGGCCCCGATGATGGACTGGACGGATCGGCATTGTAGGTACTTTCATCGACTTATCTCACAACATGCACTGTTATATACCGAAATGGTTACGACGGGGGCTTTGATACATGGCGATCATAATCGGTTTTTGCAGTTTAATTCTGAAGAACATCCTCTGGGGTTTCAGTTGGGTGGCAGCAATCCGCGAGAGTTGGCGATATGCGCCAAAATGGTTGAGGATTTTGGCTACGACGAAGTTAACCTGAATGTCGGCTGCCCCAGTGATCGCGTTCAAAATGGTCGATTTGGTGCGTGTTTGATGTTGGAACCGGATCTCGTGGCAGACTGTGTGGCGGCAATGTGTGCTGCGGTTTCGATTCCGGTGACGGTAAAGTCACGGATTGGTGTGGATAATAGGGATTCTTACGAAGAATTGGCATTATTTGTGGAAAAGGTTGCCAACGCGGGCTGTGAGACGTTTATTGTTCATGCTAGAAAAGCCCTGTTAAAGGGCTTGTCTCCTAAGCAAAATCGGGAGATTCCACCCCTAAAATACGACGAGGTTTATCAATTAAAGACAGATTTTCCTCAGCTCGAAATTATCCTCAATGGTGGCGTTATAACTTTGGATCAAACCGAAAATCTGTTGCAGTGTCTTGATGGCGTGATGGTGGGTCGTGAGGCGTACCAGAATCCTTATATGTTGGCAGAAGTTGATAAACGTATTTTTAATGCTAATGAGCCGTCAAAATCACGCCATGAAATTATGGACTCATTGCTGCCTTATATTGAAGGTCAATTAACCCAGGGTGTTCGCTTGAACAGCATCACTCGCCATATTTTAGGACTTTTTCATGGTGAACCGGGCGCGAGGGCGTGGCGGCGACATTTGAGCGAGAATGCTACTACCCCGAATGCGGGTATCAATGTGGTGCGTGATGCCATAGCTTTTACCTTTCATTAAGGTATACTTCTGAAACTAAAATAAGTAAGAGCAACATACGATGGAAGAACAATTTTCAAAAATTATCGCGGCCATTGGCGAAGATTTAAACCGAGAAGGCTTGCTCGATACGCCTAAACGTGCGGCTAAGGCATTCAAATTTCTTAATAATGGCTACGATAAAACACTAGAAGAAGTCTTGAATGATGCGATTTTTACCGCAGATTCTGAGGATATGGTCATCGTCAAAGACATCGAATTGTATTCATTGTGCGAACATCATTTGCTGCCGTTTATTGGCAAATGCCATGTTGGTTATTTGCCTTGTGGCAAAGTCCTGGGCTTGTCCAAGGTTGCTCGCGTGATTGATATGTATGCCCGAAGGCTGCAAATTCAGGAACGGCTGACCAAACAAATTGCCGATGCCATCATGCAAGCAACGGGTGCACGCGGCGTTGCCGTGGTCATTGAAGCCAAGCATTTATGTATGATGATGCGCGGCGTTGAGAAGCAAAACTCAGTGATGACAACTTCGGTGATGACGGGTGCATTTCGTAAGGAAATCAGCACCCGCTCCGAGTTTTTAACGTTAATCAGTCGCTAATCTGCTTGATGAGTGGCTTACCTAGCTATTGTTAACCTATCAGTAACCTATTCCTGTCGATTTAAGGTCGTTACATGCAAGAAACCATACTAAATAGCTGGCAGGAAGAAACCTGGCCTACCATAAAATCCAGTCAACCGTTGCCAATGGGCGAGGGTGTTATTGATGCAACCGCATTTAACACGATTGAAATTGACAAGGTTTTTGAAGCCGTCAATCATGCTTCAACTAATGTCGGTCAAGCGGTGCTGTATCGATCTTTGTGCCAGCCATTAAGCGATTTAAAGGCAATCAAGGCAAAGCAAGATGCTTTACTGGAACTGCAAAAAAATCAAAAACTAAAAGAACAACTTGAACAACTGGTTGCCAGTGCTGCAATCAATGAAAAAAACCTACATTTATTATTGTTTGGTGAATTTTTAGGGGCATTTTCACAAGCACGAGCCAAAAATGAAATAGAAGGCTACGGGTATAAGCAGTACAAAAGTGGTGTAAGTTTTATCCAGGATTTCGTTAGTAGTATCCAAGCGGCTGAAAAGCCTAAAGGAAAGTATCTAACTGAGCTTTTCAATAAAGTAAAAGTGTTTTCAGAATCACGCTACTACTCGCTGATGCAAGGTCCAGTTTATTTTGTAGAAGGTAAAATCACGTCCAAAGAAGAGCGCGGGGAGTCTTATTTTCCAGTTCCGGTTATATTTAAGCCGCAAATTTTCAAACCTATGCTGCTTGGATCGATTTTTGCGCTGTTGTGGCTGATTTCCCTTTTTTCACCCGTCAGTATCGCGCCTTCACTGCGTACCGTAGCGGTGTTTTTAGGACCTTTATTGTTGCTGTATTTCCCTATTGTGGGCGGATATGACCGCGATAACTGCATTATTCCGTTAAGAAACGAGTATAAAAAAGCCGAGCCAGTCGCCGAATTGCTGGATGCTTTGGGGCAAATCGACGAATTACTGTCGTTCATGAAATTTGCCGATAACTTCCCGCACAGTACCGTCCTACCTAAGTTTGAAGATGTCAAACACCATCGTATTAATCTAACGTCAGCAGTTAACCCCGTATTAGGTAAGGAAAATCCCAATTATGTCGGCAATGATTTTGAATTGGACGACGAAAAATTGGTATTGCTGACGGGACCAAATAGCGGCGGCAAAACGGCATTTTGCAAAACGGTGACGCAAATTCAAGTGCTGGCGCAGATTGGCGGTTATATTCCTGCTAAAACGGCAAGCTTGACGGTAGCTGACAAGGTTTTCTATCAAGTGCCGGAAATAAGCCATCTGGATGATGGCGAAGGGCGCTTTGGTACCGAATTAAAACGCACCAAAGACATCTTTTTAGCATCGTCAGCAAAAAGTTTGGTGGTGTTGGACGAGCTTTCTGAAGGCACGACGTTTGAAGAAAAAATGGAGGCTTCGTCTAATGTCCTCAACGGCTTTTATCGAAAAGGCAACAGCACCATCCTGATTACCCACAACCATCAATTAGTCGATCAATTTGCCAAAGCAGGCACGGGCAATGCAAAACAGGTTGAATTTGCCAATGATGCGCCGACTTATCGTTTAATTCCGGGTATTTCCAGAGTCAGCCATGCGGATCGTGTCGCAAAGAAGATTGGTTTTTCTAAGGAAGACATTGATAGTTATTTTGATAGTCAACCAGATACGTCAAAATGAAGTTAGGTAGTGCGTTAACTAATAGCGCAACCAAAGCGATGCTGCTTGGTTCTGGTGAGCTGGGTAAGGAAATCGCTATCTGCTTGCAACGCTACGGTGTGGAAGTCATCGCCGTAGACCGCTATCCCAACGCTCCAGCCCAACAAGTCGCCCATCGTAGCCATGTCATCACGATGACCGATGCGGAAGAATTACGCAAAATCATTGATTTAGAATGCCCCGACCTTATCATTCCTGAAATAGAAGCGATAGCAACTGATGCTTTGGCTGAGATCGAAGCTGAAGGGCTTTGTCGTGTAATACCAAACGCCAGGGCAATCCAGCTCACTATGAACCGCGAAGGCATCCGTACCTTGGTTGCCGAAACGCTACAAATACCCACCTCAAAATACGCATTTGCCGAAAGTTTTGGGCAATTAAAAGCCGCCGTTGATGGCGGAATCGGTTATCCCTGCTTTGTTAAACCGACCATGTCGTCTTCGGGCAAAGGCCAAACCATGGTTAAAAGTGCCGAGCAACTTGAACAAGCGTGGAATTATGCTAAAGTCAGTGGCAGGGTTGATACCGGAAAAGTGATTGTCGAATCCAAAATCGATTTTGACTTTGAAATCACCTTATTGACGGTAAGGGCGGTAAATAGCGAAGGCAATATCCAGACTTATTTCTGTGAACCCATAGGCCATATCCAGGAAAATGGCGATTACCGCCAAAGCTGGCAACCGCAGGCAATGACTGCATCGGCATTGGAAACGGCTAAAGATATAGCTAATAAGGTAACAGAAGCATTAGGTGGGGTGGGTTTATTCGGCGTTGAGTTGTTTGTTAAGGGGGACAATGTCTGGTTTTGTGAAGTAAGTCCCAGACCGCACGACACAGGTATGGTTACAATGACCACACAGAAACAGAATGAATTCGAATTACATGTACGCGCTATTTTAGGGCTGCCAGTAGATACTAGCTTGCAAAAACACGGTGCTAGTGCTGTAATTCTCTCCAATATTAATGCAAAGGACTTTTTTTATAATGGTTTAGATGCTGCGTTGGCAGTGCCTGATAGCGAAATCAGGCTATTTGGCAAACCGGAAGCATTAGTTAACAGGAGAATGGGCGTGGCGCTGGCTTCGGCTGAAACAGTTGAAGAAGCGAGAAATAGGGCGGTTAAGGCCGCTGGTTTAGTGGGTATTCATTGCGAATAGCGGGTATTAAATGATAAAAAAACTATTTTTTTTATTGACCTTATTGATCTCAAATCTGGCGATTGCGGACATTTATAAATTCGTTGATACCAATGGACGTATCCACTACACAGACGAACCCAGAAATCCCCTGTATAAGCGCATCATCAAGACCAGTCCATATCGGCTTAAGATGATTAGTGAAAGCCGATTCAGGAATAGGGAGGGCAATACTTACCCCACACTATTTCATAGCTTTAGCGATATATTCAGCAATCGAAGCGTCAATAAGAGCAAATTCTCTAACCTTATCGCCAATGCCGCCTACAGAAACGGGGTTGAAGAAAGATTGGTTCACGCCGTCATCCAAACAGAATCCGCGTATAACTCCAGTGCCGTATCCCCAGCAGGCGCAGTCGGATTAATGCAGTTGATGCCCGGTACAGCCAAACGCTACGGGGTGCTTAACCGTACTGACCCAGTCCAGAATGTTGATGGCGGTACGCGGTATTTAAAGGATTTATTGGGTATGTTCAATTACAATCTAAGGCTTGCCGTAGCCGCTTATAATGCCGGCGAAAATGCAGTAATACGACACAACAACTCCATCCCACCTTATCCAGAAACGCAAAACTACGTGCGGCAGGTTTTAGCTTTATACCACCATTCTTTGTAATTCGATCCTATAGCCCAACTTGCCTGCCTGAGAGCGTCCACGCCGGACAATTGCGGCTAAATGACCTCGATTATTAATGCTTGGCATCACATTATTCAATGTACTGAATATACCTTATCGCGATAAGTATTTGACTCATTGTCTACTAACCGGATTTCATCTCTAATTACTATAAGCAAACAGTCATGAAATGCGAGTAAGACTGCTCGTTCAATTGCAATTAATTTGAGCAAAAAATAGTGTCAAATGCAAGCCCAGCCGTTTTCAAACGCAAGACGTTACAATTTCTTTTTGCAGGATTATTTTGCTTAAGTCTGAACATATATGCCGCTGATACGACCATCGTAGCTGCTGCATCCGACCTACAATTTGCCCTTGAAGAAGTCGCGCAAGAATTCACCCAAGAAACGGGATTGACGGTAAAATTCAGCTTCGGCTCGTCGGGAAATTTTGCCCGGCAAATCATGCAAGGCGCACCTTATGAGCTGTTTATGTCCGCCGATGAAAAGTATGTTTTGGAGTTGGCTAAACAGCACAAAACCCTTGATGATGGTCAGTTATACGCAATTGGCAGATTGGTTTTATACGCGCCAAAAGGTTCAGCTTTGCGGGTAGACAGCGCAATGCAAGGCTTAGAGCTGGCATTGAAAAATGGCGAAATCAAGCGTTTTGCGATTGCTAATCCTGAACATGCGCCTTATGGCCGTGCAGCTAAAGCGGCACTTACCTCAGTTGGTTTATGGGAATCTATACAACCTCATTTAGTGCTGGGGGAGAATGTCGCCCAGGCTGCCCAGTTTGCCATCTCTGATTCCACGCAAGGCGGTATTTTTGCTTATTCTTTGATGCTTTCACCAAAACTAAAGATAGAAGGCAACTATGTGTTGCTACCGGAATACAGTCATCCGCCGTTAAAACAAAGAATGGTGCTGACAAAAACAGCAGGTGCTACCGCCAAAGCGTTTTATGCTTTTTTACAATTGCCCAAAACCAAAGCGATTCTACAGCGTTACGGCTTTACTTCACCGCAGTAAGTCATGGATTGGGAAGCCTTATTGTTATCAATGAAACTGAGCGGATGCACCGTTTTAGTTTTGTTGCCTATCGGTCTGCTGACCGGACGCTGGCTCGCTTATCACCATTTTTACGGAAAAAGCGCGGTGCAGGCGTTATTGGCGATTCCACTTGTCCTACCGCCTACGGTATTAGGCTATTACCTGTTGATTTCACTGGGAAACGCTACCGTTCTAGGTCGTTTTCTGGAAAGATGGCTGGGTCACACCCTGGTATTCAGCTTTGAAGGATTGGTTGTTGCATCCATTTTATTCAATCTACCTTTTGCCATTCAACCCATACAACGCGCATTTGAAGCCATTCCGCGAGAACTCAGGGAAGCGGGTGCGTGTTGCGCCATGACACCCGCTAAGGTGTTCTGGCGGATTGAATTGCCTTTATCCTGGCCCGGTATTGTTTCTGCTGTCGTCCTAACATTTGCCCATACCTTAGGCGAATTCGGTGTGGTATTGATGGTTGGGGGCAGTATTCCTGGCGAAACCAAAACCATTGCTATCGCCATTTATGACCGTGTGCAAGCATTCGATAATGGCGCTGCTGCGTCGATGTCGGCGGTATTGCTGGTGTTTTCGCTAGTGACGATTGCGCTAAGTTATGCGGTGGGTGACTATACTAAGAGACGGTATGGTTGACGATAGCAATGCCGGAAATGCTATGAGACTGGACATTGATGGACAGGGAGTAGCGGTAAGATTAAGGCAAGCCAAGCCGATACCGCTAGATGTTACATTCAATTGTCAGAAAGGCGAAATGCTGGCACTGGTAGGACCTTCAGGTAGCGGCAAGACCACAGTCTTGCGTTCAATTGTTGGGCTGCATCAAAGCGAACAAGGTTTTGTTAAATGCCAAGAGGAGCTTTGGCAAGACAGTTCAGCAGGGCATTTCCTCGCCGCCCACCAGCGTAAGGTTGGCATGGTTTTTCAAAACTACGCCTTATTCCCCCATCTGACCGCTATCCAAAATGTGCAGGAAAGCTTGGCACACCTGCCTAAACAAGCTGGAAGCGAGTATGCGAAGGAAATTTTAAGTCGTGTTCATCTTAGTGGTTTGGAAGATCGCTATCCAAAGACCTTGTCCGGTGGACAGCAACAGCGGGTAGCAGTCGCCCGTGCGTTGGCAAGAGAACCCAAGGTGTTATTGCTGGATGAACCGTTTTCGGCGGTAGATCAGGTAACTCGACGGCGTTTGTATCGTGAACTTGCCGAATTACGTCGAACGCTATCCATGCCCATAATCTTGGTCACGCATGACCTGGAAGAAGCCACCCTGCTTGCTGACAAGCTGTGCATTTTGCATAAAGGTGTTACTTTGCAAACCGGAACGCCATTGGATGTTGCCGCCCATCCTGTTAGCGCAACGGTAGCTCGGCTAATGGATCAACAAAATTTGTTCGTTGCCCATGTTGTTAGTCATAATCCACAAGCCCAAAAAACGTTGATAAGGTGGAGAGGCGTGGTGTTAGAAGCAAACTACCAGCCTGATTATCTGCCAGGAGTAAAAGTTTGTTGGATGATTCAATCAGCAAATGTACTGTTGCATCGTCGGCATCGACCCTCCAACGGCGAACGCGAAAATCCCTTGTCCGGTATTGTTGCCAGCTATACGGTGCTGAGTGAATATGCGATTGCCCAGATAGCCTGTGATGCACCGGAAAATGTCGTTATTACCATGACCTTGCCAATTCACGTTGCAAGGCGTAATGACTTAGGGCAGGGGGAGCAGGTCAAGATTTCGCTGCTTGCAGAAGGCATCCATTTAATGCCGTTTGAAAAGCTGCGGGGCGATAAATCCATTAATGTTGATTAAACCGGATTTTTATGCTTAATCAAAGAGTTGGATACCTATCAAGACTTTTTCTTAGTCGCCTTTTTGCTCTTAGCACTGCTTTTAGCTACCGATTTGCTTGAGCTTTCGGATTTGAAATAACCCTTATTTTTGCTTTTAGCCGATGAGCTTGTTTTCTTATCCTTGGTAGTAGGAACAAAATAGCCCTTGCTGTGAGAGCTGGCTTTAGCGACTTGAATGGCTTTTCCTGATTTGGTGGATTTTTTACTTTTAGCAACGGTTTCTACCACTTTTTTACTGCTTTTCTTGGATGTGGCGACAACCTTGGTTTTGTTAGTCTTTTTGCTTGCATGATGGCTATTCTTGCTCGATTTTGCTACCCGCCGTGATTCAGAAGCGTACTTCACAATCGTTTTGGTTTTCCCCGCTATTCTGATTTTTGTGACCGTTCTTCGGCTTTCGTTTCTGCTATTTGAAGCATGATGAGAGATATGAGTCGTTTTCCTCACATAACGGACATGATGGTCGTCATCATCTTCGTGTCGAGAGGCAAAATGCGATGAAGGTCGATGCCCACAAGAAAGCTGATAAGGTGGTGTGCCAACCGAATTCTTGCTCATTGAATTAATGTTTTTTGAATGATACGAGCCGTATTCATTCGAGTAGCCAATATCCATCATAGTAAACATGTGCTGATAGCGCTCGGCGCTGCTCATGCCGCCTAACACGACACCGATCAGGCGTTTGCCGTATTGGTTGGCAGAAGCAACCAGATTGTAACCAGAGCCACAGGTATAGCCGGTTTTCATGCCTTCTGCGCCGGGGTAATTGGCGACAAACTTGTTCGTGCTGCGTAAATATCGACCATTGTAATAAAGGCTATCTACCGCAAAATAAGGGTAATACTGGGGGAAGTTCTTCTGTATTTTCAAGGCCAGCAACGCCATATCATGCGCGGTTGTAGTCTGCCAGTCGTGTGGTAATCCGGTTGCATTCATAAAATGGCTGCCGTACATTCCTAAGCTATGCGCTGTCGATGTCATTTGTATGGCAAACTGGCTTTCAGTGCCGCCTATTCTTTCTGCAAGTACCACCGCAGCATCATTAGCAGAACGGGTGACGACGGCCAAAATAGCATCTTCAACGGAAATTGAATCCCATGCGCGTAAACCCAGTTTACTGGTCGGTTGATGGGCAGCATGACTGGAGATATTCATCGAATCGCTTAAGCGCAATCGCCCAGATTCCAATGCGGAAAAAGCCATGTACAACGTCATCAATTTTGTGAGCGAAGCCGGATACCACGACTGATTGGCTTCCATCTCATACAACACATTGCCACTATCAGCATCAATCAACAGTGCCGCATGGCGGGACATAGCTGTATGCGAAACCAGCATCAAAACTGATGCTGTCAATATGAGTAGGATATGTTTCACAATCTTCATGTATCGTGGTTCTCTGAGATAGGGATTAAAATGAATAGCAATGACGGACTAGGGTTACCGACACAAAAAAACGCTAACTATAGTCGAATTTTTACTTAAAACATAAGGCGTGCTAGCTTTTTTGTGGTAGAAATTACTGAACTTGTTGATTCCATTCATGGTTCGGCTAGGTTATCCTGAGTTTGGTAGTGGGTTAAACCTGTGACTTGATATAGGGCGGAGTGACAAACCTAGGTTTGTCACTCCAAAATACACGCGACTCACCGGTATGAAGCCGACAAGTCCATCAAAAAACACAGGCAGGATGCGCTATTTAAAATCCTTCACGCAGGTATAAGGTGGTTTGCCTTGGCAGATTCCCCAGTGAGCCCCAAAATTACCTTCATCATTCGGTTTCCATTGTTCTGAAAAAGCCTCGAATACATTGCCGCCCCAGTTCTTTTTAGCCAGTTTTTGCAAGGTAGATTTAATGACTGTAAGCTGATTCTTTTGTCCGGCTATACCGCATTTTTGACCGGTATGGGTATTGGTTTCTGTGCCACCTTCAGGGGCATTAGGCCAGCCAAATTCGGTAAGCGTTAAGGCTTTGTCAGGATAAGTTTTGCGAATATCTTCAAGCCTGGCAATGTGGAAGTCAGCCGCCTTATCGGCAGGGATGCACGAATGCACGCCTGCATGTTTATTCTCCCACCACGGAAAAATATTGATGCCAAGCCAATCCACCTTGGCTTCAAAGCCGGTTTTTTGGCAAGGCGTAGCGCGATTACACCATTCCCACCAAGTATCAATCGTGGTAATAGGCTGCTTTACTTCCGCTTTACGCAAGCGATCAATACATTTAATAATCTCAGCATCGAAAACATTGCCATGTCGCGTCCTGACCTCAGAGCCGCAACTCAGTTTGACTATCGTATTAGGAAACGCTTTAGCTGCTTGAATACCGCTGGCAATGGATTGGTCATTGACGGCAATGTCTTTATCCAGCCAGATTATCGCAATCACCTTAAGTTTTCGTTTTTCCGCCGCCGTAAACGTGTATTCCAAACCATTCATTACGCCGTAGGTCATAATACAGCGGAATCGGGTTTCTTTGACCAGCTTATCCAACAGCGTGTCGATCAATTCATGAGACGGCTGTGCGCCAAAATCTGGGTTAATATTACCGACATAAGGGCTAAAAGCCACGCACTGCATGGCTTTGCTTTCGCTGACCTGTACGGATTTCTTATGCTGTTTAACGTGCGGAGCAGCAAATGCACTATCCATAGTTATAGCGAATAGGATAATAGCTATCAACAGCGGCAATCGTTTCATGAGAATTTCCAGATTAATCAAGATAGGTTGGTGGTTAATGCGTTATTGTTTTAAGAAAGTCATTATCAGTCGTTAAGATGAACCTTGTGTGAACTCGACTCTCATGTAATGAGCTGTTTTGATTTGAAGCGCACTGCTTAATGCTAAAATTCAATCTATTCCGTTGCCGGGTGATATCCGTATTCAGAATGAAAAAAGCTTTGTATTCATCCCGATTGTATCTATGTTAATCGTGAGCATTATCTTGGCGTTGATTATCAATTTGTTTGATAGGAAACAGGTAAATGTAGGCTGGGTTGGTAAACCCAGCACGGTCGATAATAGCTGGGTTTACCAACCCAGCCTACGGACTATTCCGTTGCCGTTTTATCACTTGGAACACGCCTTTTTCCCACATTTTTCCTATCCCTTTCCCGCACTTTCACTTTTTTAACCACCGCTTTTTTAGCCGGTTCTTTCTTGTCTTTGCTGCCAGCGGCTTTGCCGGATGATTTAAGTTTTTTCGGGCCTTTGTAGCTGCCTTCCAATCCTTTAAGGGTACGGCGGATAAAGTCCTGCTTTAAAAAACGTTCGATACCTGCCATTAAGTTCCACTCGGTGTGTTTGACGAGGGCGATGGTGGTGCCTTGTTCATCGGCGCGTCCGGTGCGGCCTATGCGGTGGATGTAATCAATGCCGTTGCGGGGGATGTCAAAGTTGATGACGAGGTTGATGCCTTTGATGTCCAGGCCACGGGCGGCTAAGTCGGTGGCAATTAAGGTGTTAATGATGCCGTCCCGATACAGCGCCATGACCCGGTTACGGTCTTTTTGGTCCATCTCGCCGTGTAGCAAGCCGGAGCGTATGCCCGCGCCACGGACTGAATTATGCAATTCGTCTGCCCTTAGACGGGTATTGGTAAAAACCAGGGCTTTGTCGAAGCTTTCATGCGCGAGCAGATGTGCCAGCAGTTTCAGCTTATGGTCATGGTCATCGGCCAGTATAAGGTGCTGGGCAATGTTGCGATGGCCATCATGCAGGGTGTTTAACGCAATTACTTTTGGGGTTTTTAGCACTTTGTCGGCGATTTTAATCACGCCGAAATGGGTTAAAGTCGCCGAAAATAGGAGGGTTTGGCGTTGCTTATTGCATGTTTCGACAATCGTCAGCACGTCATCGCTAAAGCCCATGTCCAGCATACGGTCTGCTTCATCAAGTATCAGTACGCTTAGATTCTGGAAATAGGATGTTGCCAGTTGAAAGTGTTCCAGAAGGCGGCCTGGGGTGGCAATGATGATGTCAGTGCCTTTTGTCAGCGCCATTTGTTGCTTTTTGAAGTCGCTGCCGCCAGTAATGATTCCGGTTTTTAGCGGGGTGAATTCGCAGAATTGTTGACATTGACCGAAGATTTGCTGGGCAAGTTCGCGGGTAGGGCAAAGGATTAGCACCTGAACACCCAGTGGCTTAGCGGGTAAAGCCAGTAACTGTTGCAGGGTGGGCAATAAATAAGCGGCGGTTTTGCCGCTGCCAGTTTCGGCGCTGACCAGACAATCCCGATGTGCAAGTGTGGGCGGAATGGCTTGCTGTTGAACGGGGGTAGGCGTTTCGTAGCCACTCTTCTCAATCGCTTTAAGCAAGCGCTTGTCCAGATCAAATTCGGTAAATGAGGGTGTAGCGTTTGTGGAATTTTGCATTAAACTTAAAGGTATTGAGCGCGAGGCCAAGGAGCAAAGATATTCTTCAGGTCATTATAAACTTATTGGAGTAAGGTTATGATTAAATCACTTTGTTGTTGCTACTGTGCCGATAACCGTTAAGCTGAAACCAACCATTCTGACGAGGTTAAAAAATGATACCCATACGAGATACAGCGCCATGTAATTCAACGCCTTATGTCACTTGGGGTTTGATGACGATTTGTATTTTAATTTTCCTCGTCATGCAGGTTATTCCTTACGAGATGAGCGCAAGGCTGATTTATCTCTATGGCATGGTACCTAACCGTTATGCTAATCCGCAGTGGGGGCTGGCTAATGGGATGCCGTTTGATGGCTATTTATCGTTTTTGACCAGCTTGTTCTTGCATGGAAATTGGCTGCATATCATCTTCAATATGTGGTTTATGTGGATTTTTGCAGACAATGTGGAAGACAGGATGGGACGATGGCGGTTTATCGCTTTTTACCTAATATGCGGTCTGTTGGCAACCATGATGCAATGGTATTCCGCGCCTACTTTACAGATACCTGTTGTTGGTGCTTCGGGTGCTATCGCTGGCGTATTAGCGGCTTATTATTTTCTCTATCCGTATGAACGGGTTGTAGTGTTCTTTTTCCCTATTATTGTGCATATTCCAGCGGTCACTTTTTTGGGGTTGTGGGTTATTTTCCAACTTTATGATATTACCACCTCGACTTATGTCCCAGGGGCTGCTTCTAGTTCGGCCTTATGGGCGCATATAGGCGGATTTATCGCCGGAGCAATTCTGCATCGCTTTTTTCTGCGAAAAGATGAGGTGGTTTGAATGTATTCAAGCTATAATTACGCCATTAAAAATCAACTTTCAGGGTAGATTGGATCACTAATAAGTGGTCGATAATCTCCTTAAATTCTTGTCAGGAATCATACAAAACCTTATGAAAAAACTAAATTTCTTCTTAGTAAAGTTGCTTCAATTTGTCGTTTTTGCCGTTTTCACTTTTGTGGTGTTGGCATATTTTGGCGCGATGGTGTTGTTGCCGCTTGATGCAGTCGCAATACTTGTTAAATTGATGGGCGTGGTCGGTATTCATGGCTTTATCGGCGCACTGATTGCCATCCCTGCGGTGGGTTATTTGTGCTTGATGGTTTACAAAACCCCAGGGCTTTGCAAGATGATTGTGGATACGGGTATTGATTTGATTAAAACGGGTAAGGCTAAGGTTGATGCGTTTAACCCGATTGCTGATGCGGTAAAAGGCTAAAGGCGTAAGGCTAGAAATCAGCTGTTCACACGCCGTCAACATTCTACTTTCCATATCTCTGTTTTCTGGGTCATGCGGCTTTTATAAACCGCATGACCCTAGTTTTATTAGTTAATATATCATGACTGCCCCCCACATAGGTTTTATCAGCTTGGGCTGCCCCAAGGCTTTGGTCGATAGCGAACGGATTTTGACTAAGTTGCGCGGTGAGGGTTACATCATTTCACCTAACTACAAAGATGCCGATTTGGTCGTGGTGAATACCTGCGGTTTTATTGACGCGGCTGTGGAAGAATCCCTGGACAGCATTGGTGAAGCACTGGCGGAAAATGGTCGGGTCATCGTCACTGGTTGCTTGGGGGCGCGGGAAGATGAGATAAGAGCGCGGCATCCACAAGTCTTGAAGGTGACTGGCGCACATGCCATCGACGAAGTAGTCGCCTCCGTTCATGAGCATCTACCACCCAGGCACGACCCATTCACCAGCCTGTTGCCGCCGCAAGGCATCAAGCTCACGCCCAATCATTACGCTTATCTAAAGATTTCAGAAGGTTGCAATCATCGCTGCACGTTTTGCATCATCCCGTCCATGCGCGGCGATCTGGTCAGTAGGCCGATTGATGATGTCATGGTGGAAGCCATGCGTTTGGCGGATGCGGGAGTTAAAGAGCTGTTGATTGTCTCCCAAGATACCAGTGCTTATGGCTTGGATTTGAAATACCAGCCACGTTTTTGGCGTGGACGTTCAGTACAAACCCGCTTTTATGATCTGGCGGAGGCATTGGGCGATCTGGGTATCTGGGTGCGGATGCACTATGTCTATCCTTATCCGCATGTGGACAACGTAATCCCATTGATGGCTGACGGCAAAATCTTGCCATATCTGGACATTCCCTTTCAACACGCCAGCAGCCGAATTTTAAAGCTGATGAAACGCCCAGCCGCCAGCCAGAACAACCTGGAACGCATCAAGGCATGGCGGGAAGTCTGCCCAGACATTACCTTGCGTAGCACTTTTATCGTCGGTTTTCCTGGCGAGACGGAACAGGAGTTTGAAGAACTCCTGGATTTTCTGGATGAAGCGCAACTGGATCGGGTTGGTTGTTTTGCTTACTCACCCGTAAAAGGAGCGGTTGCCAATGATTTGCCTGATTCGATCCCAGAAGAAATCAAGCAGGAGCGCTTAGCCCGTTTTATGGAACGCCAGTCTGAGATTAGTGCAGGACGCTTACAGCAACGCATAGGCAATATCGAAACCGTCCTGATTGATGAAGTGGTGGAAGAAGGCGCAGTTGCCAGAAGCCAGTCTGATGCGCCCGAAATCGACGGCCAAGTCTTCATCGATGGCGCAACCCATCTAAAAGTCGGCGAATTTGTTGACGTTGAGATAGAGGAAGCCGATGAACACGATCTGTGGGCGCATTTGGTTTAGTTCGTTTGATATTGCGAACAAAGCCAATACCTAATCATCAAGATATTTATTCCTCTCGTCAATCGTTCCTGCTTAAGCTATCAGTCGTAAATAGCGGGAGTAGGCGGTATTTCCAGCAGTTACACTTCTGGTTTTATTTCGAGGGGTGCAACAATATAGTGTGGCTGTTTTGCCCACCAGCCCTACCCATCTTAACCCCCACCCTAGCGGATCATTACGTCTGCTAGGTTAAGGTTAAACCCGCAAATCCCCTTACCAATTTACCGTTTGTTTTTTAATAAACCCCCTATAAAGTTTTTTCCTGCACGGTTTTATCTCAAAACTGAGAACCCGTTCACAACTTATCTCATCCCACTGAGAACCCGTTCACAGAAATTCTCCTTACAATTCTTATAATGGATACCAACTGGAGCGGCGGCAGAAATGCTGGCATCTTCATAGGGAAAGGTTGAATTGTGTAGTGGATACGCACAAACAAGGAAGCTAAAAACCAAACTCATGTAGGTGAGGGCGGAAAGTGACAGATCTCGGCACGGATAAAAAGATGGCTGCACTGCAAATCATTCTGACTTTCATTATTTAAAGGGTATTTAACATGAAAAAACAAATTTGTACGCTCGTACTTTGTTCAGCAGTTTTGGGTTTTGGTTCTGCCCAAGCCGCCTATGTTACTGTTGATGATGCAACAGGCAACGGCTCTATGGCGACTGCACTGAATTTGGATGCACAGTTTGATCAAAACTTTGATGCCAATATTGGCGACCCATTTACCAATATCTCCACCTCTTTTTTTCACGTGTCAGCCAATGCAACTACCGGTACAACTGGGCGTGATTGGTATTCGTTTACCACTAGCCAAGCTAATCAACAGGCTTTTTTTGATATTGACAATGGTATGACTGATCTGGATTCCTGGATTAGCTTGTATGATTCAGTGGGTACCTTGATTGGTGCCAGTGATGACGGTGGAGTCGCTGATCCAGGTTCTGTTCATGGTTATGACTCTTTTCTGAGTGTTGTACTTGCAAATCCTGGGTTATATTTTGTGTCAGTTGGACAGTTCCCTAACCAAGACCTTAGCCCAGGTCAAGATTACACCTTACATGTTTCGCTAGAGAATCATGTTAACCTATCTAACGTACCCGTTCCGGCCGCTGTTTGGCTGTTCGGCTCTGGTATTGCTGGCTTGATGGGTGCGCGGCGCAAGAAAATGCTGGTTGCACCAGCCATTGCCTAAGGAATAAAGCACACAATCTTACCTTCCTCAGTCGAGTTCGGCTGGGGAAGGTTTTGTAACTCAATAGCTGTTGTCGTTGGTAAAGCAAATAGCTTCGATTCTGTAATTAGCAGCTAGGCTATTGGCTTTACCTTAAAGATCAGTTGATGTATTTGTGAGTAGATTTAAGCTAAGTTTATCAATGCATTGTACGAATAGTGCTAATAACCTAGCTAACGAGAGCATTGTAGGGGTAGGCAGGTATTGTGCCTAGCTGAATACCCACCAATCACTTTGTTAGATCAACAATAAGGGCTTGCTCCTACGACAGCGCAGAAATATCAAATTTAATTGATTCAAAGGTTGTTGAGCTGTCGCCATAAAGCCTCTTTCTTCCCGACTTATCTCAATATTGTGAACCCGTTCACAATTTATCTCAGTCCACTGTGACCCAGTTCACAGAAAATTTCCCTACACCCCGTATAATTATTTGCAACTGGAAGGCGAAGCAGAAAAGCTCAAATTTCCAATAGGATAAGGTTTCATTGTGCAGGTTTTGCACAAACAGGGAGGAGATAAAAGCCATACTCATCGTGAGGTGAGGACGGAAAGCGACAGATCTTTTTCAGTGTGTACGAATACGAAGAAGAGGGCTGCACTGCTAATCATCCTAACTATATTATTTATAAGGGTTTTAAAATGAAAAATAAAATTAGTCTTATCGTATTATGTTCAGCACTGTTCGGATTAGGTTCTGCTCAGGCGGCTTATGTGTCTGTTAATAATGCGACAGGCAATAGCACTAGAGCGAGAGCATTGAATCTCGATTTAAATTTTGACAGCGTTTTGGATGCAAATATTGGCGATCCTTTAACCAATGTCTCAACAACATTCTTACACGCCTCGGTTAATGCAACTACCAGTAGCAATAACAATGGCTTGGATTGGTATTCATTCACCACCGCTCGGGCAAATGTACAGGCGTTTTTTGATATAGATAGAGGTATGCCTGACCTGGATTCTTGGATAAAACTGTATGATTCTAACGGTATTGAGCTTGTCAGTAATGATGATGGCGGTGTGCTTGACCCAGGCACTACAAATACTTGGGATTCTTTTATAAGCAGTGTACTTGCAAACCCAGGTTTATATTATGTGTCAGTAGGTCAATACTCTAATACTACTCGTCAGCAGGTAGGGCTTAGCAGAAATGACGATTACACCTTGCATGTTTCGCTTGCTCCAGCACCACCAGCAATTCCGGCTGCGGTTCCTGTTCCTGCTGCTGTCTGGTTGTTTGCTTCAGGTTTTGCGGGTTTGATGGGCTTTAGACGCAAGCAAATGCTCGCTGCTTCTGCTGCATAAAGGTTAGGTTAGTTAGTCCGGTATATCCCAGTCAAGTTCGGCTGGGATATGTTCGTTTAAGGGGTAGTATAAAATTTGACTGCTAAAACGCTACGCCCCATTCCAAAACCAGTAACCCAATAGTTTGACCTGAGGTTGTGGTATCAAAACCCAACACGCCGACATGAAGTTTTAAGCTATCGATCACCTAGATCCCTCTGCGACATCAACTTATCTCAATATTGAGAGCTCGGTCACACTTTATCTCACGCCACTGTGACCTCGTTCACAGAATATTTCCCTGCGATCCGTATAATTATTAGCAACTGGCGAGGAAAGCAAAGTGCTTGAGTTGCAGCGTGTTATTAACCTGGATCTACAATCACCCAACAAAAAGGTGTGAGATAGATTCTTAACGTAAGGAAATATGTATGAAACGTCAGATGAAAACGATTGTTTTATTGTCCGCTTTGCTTGGCTTGGGTAGCGTTCAAGCGGCCACAATCACATACGAAACCCGCAGCATTACTTCTGGGGTTAATAGTGCAGATTTTGAGGCATCTTGGTATGCTCAAACTTCCGAGATAACGTCAGTAAATATCACAGATTTCAGTTTAATTTGGGGAGGGAATAACACTTTCTCACATCTGATTATTGATTTTTCCAGTGATGCTAGCCAATTGTTATTCCAATTGGGTGTGGATGCCGGTTATGGCGGTGCTTTGTATTTGAATAGGGCATTAATAGCGAAAAAAACAAATAATCTTGGTAAATTAATGTTTTCTTATACCAATGCCATATCAGCAGGCAACTACATCCTTGAAACATTTTGGGCTGGGGATTGCTGTAATGGGGCTAACAGCGGGCAATTTAGTTTGGTTGGGAGTAATCAGCAAGGCTTGTCTTCGCCTGTACCTGTTCCCGCCGCTGTTTGGTTGTTCGGTTCAGGTATCGCTGGTTTAGTGGGCTTCAGCCGCAAGAAAATGTTAGTCGCTCCGATTGCACGTCATAATATCTAAAACCGTCACTTTGTTTATCCCAGTCGAGTTCGGCTGGGATAAGTGCTTCAAAAAAATCCTTCTTCCAAGTTATTCCAGAGCCAGCTAATTTTTCTGCACTCATCCTGACACTCTCAGTTTTTTCGACAAAAAACCATCAAGTTTTTCAGATTTGCTAGGCTTTTGCGGCATCTAGTCTGGCCTGATTTATGATCGTAGCAATCAGAATATTTAACTCCAGGATAATATCTGCTATATTCCCTACGCTACGGGTTAAACGAAGCCCGTGTTCTAATCGTCAGGTATTATAGAAACACCTCAGTGTGTACCTGGCTTCATAATTAAAATGAGGTGAGTTTCGGAGAATTCGCGTGGATAAACTAACAGCACTTTCTTTAAGCATTGGCGTTATCGCTGGTGTAGCAACATTTTTTGCCGTATTGCCGCTCACTGCTGGTATCTTTTTTATATGGGCAGCAACTATCGCCTGGGCGGCTTATTTCTTGCTGGGTGCTAACCAGGAAGCGGTTGTTAATAACATCACCTGCGGCATTTTTGGTGTGTTCATGGCATGGGCAACAGCGATTATGTTGACTGAAATTTCACCAACAACCATGTTAGGTTTTCCGTTTATGGCGGCATTTACCGTGTGTGCTGCGGTAATTGTAATGTGCTTGGCTGCTAATATCCCCAGGCTTGCGACGATACCTTGCAGTGTTTTAGGCTATTCTTCAACATTCGCCTATTTGTTACAAACCCCTGATAAACTCAATAAAGATGTGTTATTGGGCTTTTCTATGAGTAACCCTTTATTGGTGATTTCAATTTCTTTTGTGGTTGGTACTTTTTGCGGTGTTTGGTCAGCGCAACTTAGCGGTAAATTGACGACTAAATAATGATTTAGCACTAACAACTTACAAAGACGGTCTTCGTTAACACGAAACCGTCTTTTTTATCCATCAATGTGCAAGGTTACGTAAGTTAGCGTTGCTGCATCCAGCGAAAATACGTTTTGCCATCATCACAAACCCAGCTAGACCTTTGCACACCGTACTCCGTTTTTCGCAATACGCAATGGTGTTCCTCCTTGAATTCATTCCAATGACTGTCATCGGGATTAACGCTGAAATACAGGTTGCTTAATATGAAGATAGCCAGGGCGAATCCCCCGTAAAGCACAAAATCCAAAGGTTTTTTAGGCATATAACGTCGGATTAATGGTGTTATCTGATCTGAATTCATCACATTCTCCTACAAGAAAACTGGCTTAACTATACGCCTAATCAGTGTCCAAACAAGCGTTATCGATTACTGATATGACCTATTGTTAGATGGTTTTTTTGACGCACACGCCCCGTGTTTTACAGTGCCACTACCGTAGACATTGACAAGCTACGGTTGGACTGTTAATTTCTTTCTTTGGCACTCGCAAAGGAAGAGTGCTAGTTACAGTCGGCGTAATAGATGGCACACACTCAAATTTTAAACGAACGATCACTACAATTACTAAAAACGCTGGTGGAACGCTACATCAGCGATGGACAACCCGTGGGTTCGAGGGTGCTGTCCAAAGGTTCGGAATTAAACCTGAGTCCCGCCACCATCCGTAATGTCATGGCAGATCTTGAAGACATGGGGCTGGTGCATTCTCCGCATACATCTGCGGGACGGATTCCCACAGTCAGCGGTTACCGCATGTTTGTGGATACCCTGTTGACCTTCAAGCCATTGGAATCAAAAGACTTATTTCGCTTGCACGAAGGTTTGGCAGTTAAGGATGATAATAGTGACGTAATCGGCAAGGCCTCTAGGTTGCTGGCCGAACTGACCCAAATGGCAGGTATCGTCACCTTACCTAAGCGCGAAACGGTTTGCTTGCGCCACATCGAGTTTTTGCCGCTATCCAATACCCGCGTACTGGTCATTTTTGTGACTAACGAGCAGGAAGTCCATAACAAAATCATCCAGACTGATAAGAAATTTTCCGCTTCTGAATTGCAACAGGCAGCCAATTTTATCAATTCGATTTATGCTGGTCGTAGCTTGCAAGCGGTGCGCGAAGCCGTTTTGAAGGAATTGCAGGAAGATCAACAGCGCATGAACCAAGGCATGATAAATGCCATTAAAATTGCCCAGTTAGCGTTAGAACCCAATGATAAGAAAGAAGATTATGTGTTAGCTGGCGAAACTAACTTAATGGGCTTTTCCGAATTGGCTGGCAGGGACAACCTGAAAAAATTATTTGAAGCATTCAGCCAAAAACAATCCGTGCTGCATTTGCTGGATCATTGTATGAAAGCCGAAGGCGTACAGATTTTTATCGGCGAGGAATCCGGTTATAAGGCGTTTGATCAGTGCAGCTTAGTGACCTCTTCTTATTCTATCAGCGACGAAGTGGTTGGGGTGCTGGGCGTTATTGGCCCTACCCGCATGGCTTATGAAAAAATCATCCCGTTCGTCGATATTACCGCAAAATTATTGGGCGCAGCCTTGAATCCTAAATCTGCGACCCCATCTTCATAGGACTATTATTTTTCATTAAGGCATCAAAAAAATGAGTACCGACCAGGAACAAACTGAAACACAGCTTGATTCAAAAGAAAACGACGAAATCCTAGAAGAAGTCTTATCCGATGAAGGTTTAGCAGAAGAGGAACTCTCGCTGAATGAACCGCCATCGCAAGCAACGCTCATAGCAGAATTGCAGCAAGAACTGGCAGCAGCCGAGCAAAAAGCCCAGGAAAACTGGGATAAGGCAATCCGAACCCAGGCGGAAATGGAAAATCTGAGAAAACGCACCCAAAAAGACCTGGAAGATGCACACAAATACGCGCTGAACAGTTTTGCCAAAGAACTATTGTCGGTATTGGATAGCCTTGAACTGGGCTTACAAGCAGCAACAGGCGAAAGCGAGGAAGTCAAAAAATTTCGTGAAGGCAGTGAATTGACCATTAAGCAATTTGAAACCGTATTTGCAAAATTCAACGTCATGACGGTAAATCCAGTCGGTGAACCTTTCAATGCCGAGCAGCAGCAGGCAGTGTTAATGCAGGAAGTGGAAGATGCAACACCGAATACAGTGGTTAATGTATTCCAAAAAGGTTACACCCTAAATGGACGGTTATTGCGTCCTGCTATGGTTGTCGTGGCGAAAACGCCAGAGAAACCTGCAAAAAAATCGCCGGAAGATAATAAACAGGCTTGAATAAGCTAAAAAAGCCCTCATATCGGTTTTAACATTCACTTTACTTAACAAATTCAAGTCTGGAGCATTCAATGGCAAAAATTATTGGCATAGATTTAGGTACCACAAATTCCTGTGTTGCCGTGTTAGAAAATGGCGTGGCGAAAGTCATTGAAAACAGCGAAGGCGCACGTACTACCCCTTCAATCATTGCATTTACCAATGATGATGAAGTGTTGGTTGGGCAATCAGCTAAACGGCAATCCGTCACTAACCCAAAAAATACCTTATTTGCAATCAAACGATTGATCGGTCGCCGTTTCAAAGATGATGTTGTACAAAAAGACATCAAAATGGTGCCTTATAACATCGTAGAAGCTGGCAACGGAGATGCTTGGGTCGAAGTTAACGGCAAAAAAATGGCAGCACCGGAAATTTCAGCCAGAATTCTGATGAAATTAAAGAAAGATGCCGAAGCCTATTTGGGTGAAGAAGTTACCGAGGCCGTTATTACCGTACCGGCTTACTTTAACGACTCCCAGCGTCAAGCGACCAAAGATGCGGGGCGTATTGCCGGTTTAGAAGTCAAACGGATTATCAATGAACCGACTGCTTCTGCTTTGGCATTCGGCATGGACAAGCCCAAAGGCGATACCAAAATTGCAGTTTATGACTTAGGTGGCGGTACGTTCGACGTTTCCATCATCGAAATCGCCGAGATTGATGGTGAACATCAGTTTGAAGTGTTATCAACCAATGGTGATACTTTCTTGGGCGGGGAAGATTTTGATTCACGCGTTATCGAATACCTTGCCAGCGAATTCAAAAAAGATACTGGCGTTGACTTGCACAACGACCCATTGGCTTTGCAACGCTTGAAAGAAGCAGCGGAAAAAGCCAAGATTGAGCTGTCTTCCAGCCAGCAAACCGATGTTAATTTGCCTTATATAACCGCCGATGCGTCAGGTCCTAAGCATCTTAATGTCAAACTGACCCGTGCCAAACTGGAATCGTTGGTTGAGGAGTTAATCCTTCGCACCAAAGGCCCTTGTGAGATGGCAATTAAGGATTCCGGCTTATCCATTTCGGATATTCATGACGTGATTTTGGTCGGCGGTCAAACCCGTATGCCGAAAGTGCAGGAGATGGTGAAAAACATCTTCGGCAAAGAGCCGCGTAAGGATGTCAATCCCGACGAAGCAGTTGCCTTAGGCGCAGCCATTCAGGCAGGTGTATTGGCTGGTGATGTGAAAGATGTGTTGTTGCTGGACGTTATTCCCTTATCGCTAGGTATTGAGACGATGGGCGGCGTGATGACCAAACTCATCGAGAAAAACACCACGATTCCAACCAATGCGTCGCAAGTGTTTTCTACCGCAGAAAACAATCAAACGGCGGTGACCATCCACGTCATGCAAGGTGAGCGCGAAATCGCATCGGCCAATAAGTCACTGGGTCGTTTTGATCTGGCGGACATACCACCTGCACCTAGAGGTATACCGCAAGTCGAAGTCTCCTTTGATATTGACGCGAACGGTATCTTGAACGTGTCCGCAAAAGACAAGGCGACGGGCAAGAAACAATCTATCATAATCAAGGCATCCAGCGGTTTATCGGATGATGAGGTTCAACGCATGATTAAGGATGCGGAGTTACACGCCGATGAAGACCGCAAGTTAAAAGATCTGATTTCTGCGCGTAATCAAGCAGATGGCATGATACATGCGACTGAAAAATCCTTGAAAGACTTGGGCGACCAAGTTGCGGCGGATGAAAAATCGTCTATTGAATCAGCGATTGAAGCCTTAAAAGAAGCCGTCAAAGGTGATGACAAGGATGCTATTGAAGCGAAGACTAATAGCTTGGCTGAGGTTTCGGGCAAACTGGCTGAGCGGGTTTATGCCCAAAATTCATCTGGTGAAGGAGATGATTCTAGCAGTTCATCTTCAAAAAAAGCGGATGATGGCGTAGTTGATGCCGAGTTTGAAGAAGTCAAAGAAGACGATAAAAAATAAGTGGTAGTGGATGAAATTTGTAATTTGATATGCGGAGTTGCAAACCTGGGTTTGCACTCCAAAACACACGCAACTCACAGGCATGAAGCCGACAAGTTCATCAAAAAATACAGGTTTTAACCCACGACCAAATTAAGTGTACGCAATATCCTGTGCGTACTTTAATAAAGCGATAAGGTGGTACTTATGACGATAAGCGCCACCTTTATTTATTCACACCACAAAACCGCCCACGTTGGCGGTTATTTACGTTATGGCAAAAGAAGATTATTACAAACTACTGGGTGTTGAGCGCAACGCCAGCGATGCGGAGATCAAAAAAAGCTACCGTAGCATGGCGATGAAGTTTCATCCCGATAGGAATAAAGACAACCCCGAGACAGCCGAGGCCAAGTTCAAGCAAATAAAAGAAGCTTACGAAGTGCTGTCGGATGCCCAAAAACGCTCAGCTTACGACCAATTCGGTCATGCGGGTGTCGATGGCTCTATGGGCGGTGGCGGACGAGGGGGCTTTACCAGCGAAAGTTTCAGCGACATGTTTGGCGATGTCTTCGGTGATGTTTTTGGTGGTGGTGGCGGCAGGCAACGTGGCGCACAAAGGGGTTCAGATCTTCGCTATAACCTGGAATTGACGCTTGAAGAAGCCGTCGCCGGAACGGAATCAAAACTTCGCGTACCCGTCCTGGTGGCGTGTAAGGAGTGCGATAGCACGGGCGCTAAAAAAGGCTCCAGCCCAGTCATCTGTTCCACCTGTCATGGGCATGGTCAGGTGCGGATGCAGCAAGGTTTTTTTTCCGTGCAACAAACCTGCCCAACCTGTCGCGGTACCGGTAAGCAGATCAAAGATCCCTGCGGCGTATGTCGTGGCGACGGGCGTGTACAAGAAACCAAAACGTTATCGGCTAAAATCCCCGCAGGTGTCGATACCGGAGACCGTATCCGCTTGGCAGGTGAAGGCGAAGCAGGGGAACGCGGCGCTCCCGCAGGTGACTTGTATGTGCAGATTCATGTCAAAGATCATGCGATTTTCACCCGTGATGGCGCTAATCTTTACTGCGAAGTACCCATCAGCTTTGCCACCGCTAGTTTAGGGGATGAAATTTCAGTCCCGACCCTTAATGGCAGGGTGATGCTAAAAATTCCCGCAGAAACGCAAACGGGTAAATTGTTCAGATTACGTGGCAAAGGCGTTAAGCCTGTCAGGGGCGGAGCAGTTGGTGATTTGATTTGCAAAGTCAACATCGAAACCCCCGTGCATTTGACAAAAGAGCAAAAAGCCTTGATTGAACAACTCAACGCCTCTTTGACAGGCGGCGGCAAACAACACAGCCCACAGGAGCATTCCTGGACGGACGGCGTAAAAAGTTTTTTCGATAAACTGACAGGATAAATGATGATGCGAGTTGCCATAGTCGGTGCGTCTGGGCGCATGGGCTTGACCTTAATACAAGCCGTTACCCAAGCACCAGCCCTCACGTTAACTGTTGCGATTGACCGCCCAGACAGCCCTGTGATGGGCAAAGATGCGGGAGACATAGCAGGGGTGGGTACTGCTGGCGTTAAAGTTACGGATAGCCTTGCAGCGGTCAGCGACCAATTTGATGTGTTGATCGACTTCACCAGACCGGATGTTTCCATAGACTACCTGGAACACTGCCGACAAGCCGGAAAAAAAATGGTGATCGGCACGACTGGGTTTAGCGATACCCAAAAAGCGAAAATAGCCGAAGCGGCGAAAACAACAGCAATTATGATGGCACCGAATATGAGCGTTGGCGTAAACCTGACCCTCAAACTCTTGGAAATGGCCGCTAAGATCATGGGTGATTACACCGACATCGAAATCATCGAAGCTCACCACCGGCACAAAGTCGATGCGCCTTCCGGCACAGCGTTAAGGATGGGCGAAGTTATCGCCAAGACTTTAAACCGAGATTTAAAAGACTGCGCCGTCTACGGCAGAGAAGGTATAACGGGCGAACGTGACCGCAAAACTATCGGCTTTTCCACCATCCGTGCGGGCGATATTGTCGGCGAACACACTGCCATGTTTGCCGATGAAGGCGAACGCGTGGAAATCACCCACAAGGCCTCAAGCCGTATGACGTTCGCAAATGGTGCGGTAAGGGCGGCGGTTTGGTTGGGAGATAAATCGAATGGTTTGTATGACATGCAGGACGTGTTGGGGTTGTCGTAAGATTTCCCTCTTTCCGACAGCCGAGAAGGTACATTTCATACACCACTAAACGCTCAGTTTTGGAAATATCTCTGCAAATACCAATGATTTGGGTGCGTAATACGCATCCCACTGGGCTGTGTCGATGTTGTTAAGACTCGAATTATTTGTTTCACTTCGTAAACACAGCTACGGTACGGCTTTGTGTAGGTAAATTGGCTGGTATAATGTCGGGCTTTGCCATTCATTGCAACCCATTTACTGAAACATGTACACTCTAATATCCAATCAAGACAATCGAGTGCTTCCGGTTGATGCTGAAATATCCAGTGCAGCATTACGTAAAGACACCGCGCATTATTATGACCAATGTTACTGGGATTATCTGCTCACATGGTGCAATAGGGATAATTTGGCGTTCCATTATGGTTATTGGGACAAAGACACGCCGTATCAACATCATGAAGCACTGCTAAACAAAAACCAAGTGCTGTATGAGGCTGCGGACATTAAAGCAGATGATAGGGTGCTAGATGCGGGGTGTGGTGTGGGTGGAAGTAGCATCTGGATGGCAAAAAATTACGGTAATCGGGCTACAGGTCTTACTGTGAGCAAACAACAGGCTATCTACGGTGGGCAACACGCCAAACGTCAAGGTGTCGGCGAATTGGTGGATTTTGAAGTTGCGGATTTTTGCCAAATGCCGTTTGAAGACGAATCTTATGATGTGGTTTGGGCATTGGAAAGCTCCTGCTACGCGGTTAACAAGGGCGATTTCTTGAGAGAAGCCTACCGAGTTTTACGTAAAGGCGGACGTATCGTGGTGTGTGATGGCTTTTTTACCCGACGAGAATTCAATAAAGCAGAATGGAAAGAAATAGTGACATGCCTGAACGGTTGGGCAGTCCCCAATTTGTGTATTAAGGATGAATTCAGCGGCATGTTGGAACAAAATGGCTTTCATGACGTTTCGATGCGTGATCTCACACCGCAAACCATGGATTCTATCAATTACATGCTCAAGGTAGCAAAACGCTTGCACCCGATCCAAAAACTCAGTGAGTGGTTAGGTCTCCGTACCGAAGGACAAACAGCAAACTACTGGGTGGGTGTAGCACAACACTATTTGTTTACCCAGAATTTGACGGCGTACTGCATTTTTACGGCACAAAAGTAAGAGCCGTATGGTGCAATACGAAAAGCTTATCTACTTGACGGCGATAAAAACCCTTGCAGAAGTGGTCGTATTTAGCTAGATATGCTGTACATCAGAATACGTAAGCTTACTTTTTATGTTTTTGTTTTACCCATTGAGGTTGCACTTTAATGGGCTGGCTATAGATTTTAAGTAGGTCAGAATGTTGACGCATGATTGAATTTCGTTGCAGGTACTCTATCTGACTTTGCTGATCCTGCAATTGATCTATCTGGCGTTGTTGATCTTGTAACAGCAGTTGCCTCCGATATTGATCTTGTGATTGAAGTTGTTGCTGGGTTAGTACGTGCTGAATCTGAACCTGCTGCCAAAAGTTGTCTTGAAACCCGCCAGGAGGATAATTTACCCGAGGCGCGGCAAAAGCGGAAAAACTTATAAAAACCAACAGTAGTTTTAACATAATCAATCCAGATAGTTTTTGCTAAAGAATGTCACTTTTGGAAATGCTACAGTAATAGGATTTATGCTAAAAATAGCATTCAAACGGCATCATTTAGTGCCGTATCGGGTCAGAAAGTTTCATTTGATGTTACGGAAATTCTGAACTTGTCGAAGAACATACAGAGATTTCTTAAGTTACCGTTACCTGTACCTATGCGAGTTAAAAAACAAACAGTATTAAATATTTCGTGCTTATTGCTACTAGTGGCAATAGCAACCAAGCTCTATGCTCACGGCGTTGATGCCAACACCCAGCATTTTTTGACTGCCAATCAAGGTGTTGCGATTGGTGCATTCCTTTACATCGGTGCGAAGCACATGCTGACTGGGTACGATCACTTGCTGTTTCTGGTCGGCGTGATTTTCTTTTTATTTCGGGTACGCGATGTGCTTATTTATGTCAGCCTGTTTACCCTGGGACACAGTTTGACCTTATTGTTTGGCGTTTTACAAGGAGTTCATGTCAATTCTTATCTTATCGATGCCATTATTGGCTTGTCTATTGTCTACAAAGCGTTTGATAACCTGGGCGGTTTCCGGCAGCTTTTGGGTTTCCAGCCGAACAATAAGGTTGCGGTTGCCATTTTCGGATTATTTCATGGCTTCGGGTTGGCGACTAAGTTACAGGATTTTGCCTTACCTAAAGCCAACTTATGGAAAAACCTGCTGGCTTTTAATGTCGGTGTGGAAGTCGGGCAGTTTGTTGCCTTATTTTTCATTTTGATTGCGCTAGCGTTTTGGCGCAGATCGTCCAGCTTTTACAGTTTTGCTACCATCACCAATACCTTGCTGATGACGGGCGGATTGATTTTATTCGGTTACCAGCTAACCGGTTATTTCGTGTACAGTTAACGCCATGAATTCAGAAAATATCCCCGTACAATCAACAAAATCGCTGATTAACGCCAGCTTGGTGGCGGTGTTATTAGCGTTGCTTATCCTGTTTACTGCTGTACTTCACGCCGAATATGGCATCGATCCAACTGGATTAGGCAAGAAGTTTGGGCTTAACGTACTGGCAGAACAAACTACACAAGTAGCCAAAAACTGCCCAGAAGCAGCACAAGCACAGGTCGGAGATAGGGCGAAAGAAATCAACACCAATCAAGCATCAGCTACCGTCACCCAACTAGCTGATGTAGCAACAGAGCGCAATGATACCGTGACGATTGTCATTCCACCCAAAAAAGGGCTTGAGTATAAGTTCTACATGGAGAGGGACTACGCGCTGGATTATTCATGGAAAACCGATGGCAAGCCGGTTTATTTCGATTTTCATGGTGAACCCAACGGTGCAAAAAACGGCTATTTTAAAAGCTACGCTACTGCCACAGACAGCAAAGCCAGTGGCTCGCTAATGACACCTTTTGAAGGCATACACGGCTGGTTCTGGGAAAACGCCAGCGATAAACCCATTACCATTCAGTTAAATACCAAGGGTGTTTATAAGATTATGGGCGTGATGTAGTGTTATCTTGATAAGCGATTCCACAAATTGTTAATGACCAAAACACCAAAATCCCGTAAAATCTCATCGATTTAAGTTTTTTATAACGGGGTGCAACCGTCAGGTTTCATCCCGTTTTGCACATTTGAGGTGGCGTGTTTGGGTAAGTCCGCAGTATTGGTTTTAGAGGATGGAACGGTATTCAATGGAGTGGCTATCGGCGCGGATGGCTATTCTGTGGGCGAAGTCGTGTTCAATACGGCGATGACGGGTTATCAGGAAATCTTGAGCGATCCCTCGTATGCCCAGCAAATCATTACCTTAACCTATCCACATATCGGCAATGTTGGCACGACCCGCGAAGATGACGAGTCGGCCAAGGTGTTTGCCAGTGGGCTGGTTATCCGTGATTTGCCCTTACTGGCGAGCAACTGGCGTAGCGAGAAGACCTTGCAACAGTATTTGCTGGATCATCAGGTAGTTGCCATTGCTGATTGTGACACCCGTAAACTGACCCGTTTGCTGCGCGATAAGGGCGCACAACGCGGTTGCATTGCGGCAGGTGAAACAGTAGATGTTGAAAAAGCCAAACTTATGATTGACGGTTTTCCTGGCTTGAAAGGTATGGATTTGGCGAAAGTAGTCACTACCGATAAACCTTACGAATGGACTGAGAACATCTGGGATTTGCACTTAGGCCATACTCAAGGTGAAAATTTATCCAAGCATGTGGTCGCTTATGATTTTGGCATTAAACGTAATATTCTCAGGTTGTTGGTCAACCGGGGTTGCCGAGTGACGGTTGTACCTGCGACGACATCAGCAGATGCGGTATTGGCAATGAATCCTGATGGGGTTTTTCTGTCCAACGGCCCTGGCGATCCTGAGCCTTGCACTTATGCAATAGAGGCTATCAAAACCATATTAACGACGAAGATTCCAGTTTTCGGCATTTGCTTAGGTCATCAATTATTGGCTTTGGCAAGCGGTGCAAAAACCGAGAAGATGAAGTTCGGTCATCATGGTGCGAATCATCCGGTGCAAGAAAAAGCCACCGGACGCGTGCTTATCAGCAGCCAAAACCACGGCTTTGCGGTCAATGCAGCCAGTCTTCCAGCTAATGTCGAGGCGACTTATCATTCCTTATTTGATGGCAGTTTGCAGGGTATTCGCCGCACCGATTGTCCGGCATTCAGCTTTCAAGGTCATCCTGAGGCGAGTCCGGGACCGCATGATGTCGAAGGATTGTTCGATGAATTCATTGAACTTATGAATGCTTAGATGTGCAAAAAAACTGAAAGTAAAATATGAACAAGCATAAAAAACTCAACTATGTAGAATTTCCGTCAAGGAATCTGCATACAACTAAGGCTTTCTTCGAAACGGCGTTCGGTTGGTCATTTGAGGATTATGGTCCAGATTATATTGCCTTTTCTGGTCAAGGGCTGGACGGTGGTTTCTTCAAGGCCGACTTGTATTCGTCAACCGAAAAGGGCGCAGGCTTGTTAGTATTTTATAGCAGTAATCTTGAAGCAACTCTTGAGAAAGTGACAAAGTCTGGCGGTAGAGTGGTAAAGCCAATTTTTTCGTTTCCGGGTGGTCGGCGCTTCCATTTTATTGAACCCAGTGACAATGAATTTGCGGTTTGGTCTGATGTCATCGTATAACTTAGTGATTAAGTAATACCTATGGAAAGAACGATGTTAACGATTATTCTTAAATATGGCCTTGCGCCTTTTGCCTTGCGCCTTTTATTTTAAAATGCCAAAAAGAAGCGACATAAAATCGATATTGTTATTGGGCGCAGGTCCTATTGTAATTGGGCAGGCGTGCGAGTTTGATTACTCCGGTACACAAGCGTGCAAAGCGTTACGGGAGGAAGGTTATCGCGTCATTCTAGTGAATTCCAACCCCGCCACGATTATGACCGATCCTGAAATGGCGGATGCGATCTACATAGAGCCTATCGACTGGCAAACAGTAGAAAAAATTATCGAAAAAGAACGCCCTGATGCCATTTTGCCCACGATGGGCGGACAAACTGCATTGAATTGCGCCTTAGCACTGGACGAACACGGCGTATTGGAAAAATATGGCGTGGAAATGATCGGCGCGACTAAAGAGGCGATCAACAAAGCCGAAGACCGTGAGCTATTCAACCAAGCCATGCGGAAAATTGGCTACGAAGTCGCCAAGTCCAAAACTGCCCATTCCATTGAAGAAGCACTTGCGGCGCAACAGGAAGTTGGCTATCCGACCGTTATCCGCCCCTCGTTTACGATGGGCGGCAGTGGTGGTGGTATTGCCTATAACAAGGAAGAGTTTCTCGAAATCTGCGAGCGCGGCTTGTATCTGTCGCCGACTAACGAGTTGTTGATCGAAGAATCCGTGCTCGGCTGGAAAGAGTTCGAGATGGAAGTGGTGCGTGATTCAAAGGACAACTGCATCATTGTTTGCTCGATTGAGAATTTCGACCCGATGGGGGTACATACCGGAGATTCCATTACCGTCGCGCCCGCGCAAACCTTGACGGATAAGGAATACCAGATTCTCCGTAATGTCTCTGTTGCAGTATTGCGGGAGATTGGCGTGGATACCGGCGGTTCCAACGTACAGGTGGCTATCAATCCAGTCGATGGGCGCATGATAGTCATCGAGATGAACCCCAGGGTGTCGCGTTCGTCTGCTTTGGCATCTAAAGCGACAGGGTTTCCTATCGCTAAAGTGGCTGCAAAACTGGCAGTCGGTTATACCTTAGATGAATTGAAAAATGAGATTACTGGCGGCGCAACACCAGCCTCATTTGAACCGACGATTGATTACGTGGTGACAAAAATACCGCGTTTTACCTTTGAAAAATTTCCCCAAGCGGATGACCGCTTGACGACGCAAATGAAGTCCGTTGGTGAAGTGATGGCAATAGGCCGTACTTTTCAGGAATCCTTGCAAAAAGCATTGCGCGGCTTAGAGATTGGCATTAGTGGCCTGGATGAGATTATCGATTTGCAAGCCGATGATGCCCGCGATCTTATTCAGCGCGAATTGCGCCATCCTGGACCCGATAGATTGCGCTATGTGGCGGATGGTTTCCGCATTGGTATGTCCTTAGAAGATGTCCATAATTCCAGTAAAATTGACCCTTGGTTTTTGGCGCAAGTACAGGATTTAGTCGTTACCGAACAATCACTAGCGACCAAGACTTTATCTACCTTGAAAGAAGGTGAGCTTTATAAGCTAAAACGCAAAGGTTTTTCTGATATACGCCTGGCAAAGCTGCTGGATACGTCTGAATCTGAAATACGTAACGTACGTCATAAGCAAAATATCCGTCCGGTTTATAAGCGAATTGATTCCTGCGCGGCAGAGTTTTCCTCTGATACGGCGTATTTGTATTCAACCTATGAAGAAGAATGCGAAGCCAGGGTTACTGATAAGGAAAAAATCATTATTCTAGGTGGCGGCCCTAACCGGATCGGTCAAGGTATAGAGTTCGATTATTGCTGCGTCCATGCTGCTTTGGCATTGCGTGAAGATGGTTATGAAACCATTATGATCAACTGCAATCCTGAAACAGTCTCTACCGATTTTGATACCTCCGACCGTTTGTATTTTGAATCATTGACACTGGAAGATGTGCTGGAAATCGTACATCTGGAAAAGCCAAAAGGTGTGATTGTGCAATACGGTGGGCAAACGCCATTGAAACTGGCTCGTGCTTTGGAAGCGGCAGGTGTGCCAATCATAGGTACTTCGCCAGATTCAATCGATTTGGCTGAGGATCGTGAACGATTCCAGAAATTGCTAGAACGGCTAGGTTTAAAACAACCCCCTAATGCCACTGCACGTTCTGTTGACCAAGCGATTAATGCTGCAAAAGAACTCGGTTATCCGTTGGTTGTGCGCCCATCTTATGTTTTAGGTGGTCGGGCAATGGAAATCGTGGTCAATGAAGAGGGTTTGCAGCGTTACATGAAAGAAGCGGTGAGCGTGTCGAACGATTCCCCAGTGTTGTTGGATCGCTTTCTTGATGATGCGGTAGAAATGGATGTCGATGCAATTTATGATGGCGAACGGGTGCTGATAGGCGGCTTGATGGAGCACATCGAGCAAGCTGGGGTGCATTCGGGTGATTCTGCCTGTTCCTTGCCACCTTATGAGCTGGCGCAGGATCTGCAAGACCAATTGCGTGAGCAAGTCGGCAGGATGGCAGAAGCATTAGGCGTACGAGGGTTGATGAATGTCCAGTTTGCCATTCAAGGCCAAGATATCTACGTGCTTGAGGTAAATCCACGGGCATCACGTACGGCGCCATTTGTTTCTAAAGCGACTGGCTATCCATTAGCGAAAATCGCCGCACGGGTCATGGTTGGAAAAACATTGGCTCAGCAAGGCATTACTAAAGAGAGAATTCCACCTTATTATTCCGTCAAAGAAGCTGTTTTCCCATTTGTTAAATTTCCTGGGGTTGATCCCTTATTAGGGCCGGAGATGAAATCGACTGGTGAGGTCATGGGCATAGGCAAAACCTTTGGTGAGGCGTTTGCAAAATCGCAACGGGCGACAGGTATTAACTTGAATGCTAGCGGTAAGGTATTGATAAGTATAAGGGATAAGGATAAAACCAAAGCACCGGAGATTGCTAAAATGCTGGTCAGCAAAAATTACCAGATAGTTGCTACAGGCGGCACAGCGCGGTTCCTGCAGCAAGAAGGCATTCCTTGTGAAGTTGTGTATAAGGTCAACGAAGGCCGCCCCAATACTGTCGATATGATTAAAAACGATCAAATCCAATTAATCATCAACACCACCGAAGGCAAAAAAGCCATTTCGGATTCGTTCACCATGCGTCGTGAAGCATTACAACATCGCGTGACTTATTACACCACAATGGCTGGGGCAAAGGCCGCTTGCTACGCGTTGGGTGAGTTGGATGCTGGGGATGTGAACTGTTTGCAGGATTTGCATAACAGCTTGACTTAATGAATCTCTGAACAAGTTGATTCCGCTCATGGTTCGACAAGTTCACCACGAACGGAATCAAAACCTTACCGTTCGTCCTGAGCTTGTCGAAGGACTTAATTAGAGTTTCCTTAATAAAGAAATTCCACAATTGGAGCAGTATTTGTAATGAATAAAGTACCCTTGACAGTAAAAGGCGCGGAAAAACTACGGGCAGAATTAGAAGAATTAAAGTCCGTCGTCCGTCCTCGCATTATTGCGTCTATCGCAACAGCCCGCGCACATGGCGACTTAAAAGAAAATGCCGAATACCATGCCGCGAAGGAGCAACAAAGTTTTGCCGAAGGGCGTATTAACGAAATTGAAGGCAAGCTGTCTAACGCGCAGATTATTGACGTTACCAAGGTTGATGCCAATGGCACGGTCGTGTTCGGGGCAACGGTCGAAATTGAAGATGTTGATTCTGAGAAACGGGTTACTTATCAAATTGTTGGCGAAGATGAGGCCAGTATAAAAGAAGGCCGTATTTCAATTGGCTCACCGATTGCCAGGGCGTTAATCGGGAAACAAGTTGAGGATGTCGTTACCGTTAAAGCACCAGGTGGCAATGTGGATTATGAGATCATTTCGATAGAGTATGTTTGATTCAGGCTCACGGCGAAAGGCGCAAGGCAAAAAAAGCTACTTCTTTGGATTTAATCGGTAGATTACGGCAATTTGGCCGATACTTTGAATCAAAGTCGCACCTGTGGTGGTGCACATTTTTTCGTTAATCTTATTTCTCTCATCCCGTTCGGCGCGGACTTTTACTTTAATCAGTTCATGCGTATTGAGGGCGATTTCAGTTTCTGCCAACACAGCATCGGTCAATCCAGCCTGACCAACAATAATCACGGGTTTTAAGCTGTGGGCTTGTGCCTTTAGTTTTTTCTTGCTTGCCGCATCCATGATGTTAACCTTAAATAAACCGCAGATTCTACACTAAAAGATAAATGAGCCGAAGTAAAAGCAGCAACCGCTGGATGCAGGAACATTTCGATGACGAATATGTCAAATTGGCTCAGGTGCAGGGCTACCGGTCACGGGCAGTTTTTAAGCTCAAGGAAATCCAGGAAAAAGACAAATTCATTAAACCTGGCATGAATGTCATCGATTTAGGCGCGGCTCCTGGCGGATGGTCGCAGTTTGCTCGTCCTCTGTTAGGTAAAAAGAGCAAACTTATCGCCTTGGACATATTACAGATGGAGTCTATTGAAGGCGTGGTTTTTATTCAGGGTGATTTTCGTGAAGCTGCTGTTTTGGATGAATTAACTACCGTACTTGCTGCTGCACCTGTTGATATTGTGCTATCCGATATGGCTCCCAATATGAGCGGCAGCAAGGGAATCGACCAGCCCAATGCCATGTATCTTGCTGAATTAGCACTGGATACGGCAAAAGCCGTGTTGGTAAAAGGCGGCGATTTTTTGGTTAAAGTGTTTCAAGGTGAGGGTTTTGAAGCTTTTCATCGAGATATGCAACAACACTTCGAAAAAGTCGTCATCAGAAAACCTAAAGCGTCACGACCAAGAAGCAACGAAGTTTATCTTTTGGGAAAAGGCTTTAAATAAACCTTCATCGTCCCCATAACATCGAAAAACCTTATGGGGAATGTAAAAGTGAGTAATGCAGGACAGTCAGGATGCTCGCGCCCTGATATAATTAAAGCTGTTTTTAACCGAACCGTTCAGGTCTGGGGTGTATAGTGAATGACATGATGAAAAATATTATCCTTTGGGTTGTTATAGCCGTTGTTTTGATGTCCGTTTTTAACAATTTCGGCGTTCAAGGCGATAAGGGCGATTTAACCGGACTCACCTACTCCCAATTTATAACAGCGGTAAAAGCTGGACAAGTACAGGAAGTGACGATAGATGAACATATCGTCAAAGGAAAATTGCTGGCTGGGCAAACATTTAGGACTTATGCGCCAACAGATGCCCATTTGGTCGATGATTTGCTAGCTAACGGTGTCGATATTAAAGCCGTTCCGCCCGAACAACCGTCTTTGTTGATGCAGTTGCTAGTATCCTTCGGCCCCATGTTGCTTCTGATAGCCGTCTGGGTGTTCTTTATGCGGCAAATGCAGGGTGGTGGTGCTGGCGGACGCGGGGCGATGAGCTTTGGCAAAAGTAAAGCCAGAATGCTGGAAGAAGACCAAATTAAAGTCACTTTTGCCGATGTTGCCGGTTGTGATGAAGCCAAAGAAGAAGTCGTCGAAATGGTCGATTTCCTTAGAGATCCCTCTAAATATCAAAAGTTGGGTGGAAAAATTCCTCGCGGCGCATTGATGATTGGTCCTCCAGGCACCGGTAAAACCTTGCTTGCCAGGGCGATTGCAGGCGAAGCAAAAGTCCCATTCTTTACCATTTCAGGTTCCGATTTTGTGGAAATGTTTGTCGGTGTCGGTGCTTCCCGCGTCAGAGATATGTTCGAGCAAGCCAAAAAACATGCGCCGTGCATCATCTTTATCGATGAAATCGATGCCGTAGGTCGTCAACGTGGCGCTGGTTTAGGCGGCGGCAATGACGAACGCGAGCAAACCTTGAACCAATTATTGGTTGAGATGGATGGTTTTGAAGGCAATGAAGGTATTATTGTGATTGCCGCAACCAATAGACCGGATGTGCTGGATAAGGCCTTATTGCGTCCTGGTCGTTTTGATCGTCAGGTAACGGTTGGTTTGCCCGATGTCAAAGGCAGAGAGCAGATTCTCAATGTACACATGAAAAAAGTGCCGGCTGCACCAGATGTTGAGGTTAAGTATATTGCCCAAGGTACACCTGGATTTTCTGGTGCTGATCTGGCAAATTTGATTAACGAAGCCGCTTTGTTTGCTGCACGCTTTAACAAGCGCGTGGTCAGTATGTCTGATCTTGAAAAAGCCAAAGATAAACTCATCATGGGAACGGAAAGACATTCTATGGTGATGGACGAAAAAGAAAAAAAGATGACTGCCTACCATGAGGCAGGTCATGCCATAGTCGGTAAGCTCGTACCTGAGCATGATCCTGTATATAAGGTCAGCATAATGCCCAGAGGACGTGCCTTGGGTGTGACTATGTTTTTGCCTGAGCGCGATCAATACAGTGCCAGCAAACAAAAGCTGGATAGCATGATTTCAAGCCTTTACGGTGGTCGTATCGCCGAAGAATTGATTTTCGGCTGGGAGCAAGTCAGTACTGGCGCATCCAATGATATAGAGCGTGCGACTGAATTAGCCAGGAATATGGTGACCAAATGGGGCTTGTCACAACGTTTAGGTCCGTTAGCGTATAGTGAAGAGGAAGGCGAAGTGTTTCTGGGTCGTTCGGTAACACAACATAAAACGGTTGCAGAAGAAACCTCCCATACCATTGATGAAGAAATCCGTTGCATTATTGACAAAAACTATGAGCGGTCGGTAAAAATTCTTAAAGAAAACACCGATATTCTTCATACAATGGCAGCCGCTTTGATGAAATATGAGACTATCGACAAGTTTCAAATCGAAGACTTGATGCAGCGGAAACCAGTAAAAGACCCAGAGGGCTGGGAAGATTTGCCGCCTCGTGGTGGAGTTGGAGTTGAAGCTGCCACTGAAAAAAAAGACGACGTTAAGCCCGAAAAACCCATCGGTGGGGCTGCCGAACAAAGCTAAACAGTAAACATTTCGAGATAATTAAGAAGGAGAGACTAAGGTACTCTCCTTTTTTATGAGTAATCCCAGTAATTTGATAAATAAGCTGGCGAATTCAACTCTGAAGTGCAATTCTAGTATTCATGCGGCTTGTCGTTTGTCGACGCCAAAAAATACCGCATGGGGTGTTTTGTAGTTTAGCGTTTTTCGTGGTCTGTGATTAAGTTTTTGCATGACAGCCTCTACTTGACTCTCAGTTATATGTTGAAAACTACTGCCTTTGGTAAAGTATTGTCTGATCAAACCATTGGTGTTTTCGTTCAGCCCTCGC